>CALMJO010000350.1 GCA_937864375.1 uncultured Spirochaetota bacterium | reverse complement strand
GCCGACGTGCGCGTGGGCGACGAGGGCGTCGCGTCCGCGAACGCGCGCGGCGAGCACGTCACGCCCGTCTACAACGGCGCGCAGGGAGCGGGATGGTTCTTCATCCGCTTTTTCCAGGCGGTGATCTCTCCCCAGGACGGGCCCAACTGCCGCCACCGGCCCACGTGCAGCGCTTACGGGCGCCGCGCGGTCGAACGGTTCGGTCTCCTGAAGGGGCTCCTCCTGGCGGGAGACCGCGTGCTGCGCTGCAACCCGTACTATCCGCCCTCGGACGATCCCGTCCCGGCGGAGGTTCTGGGCAAGTAATCCATGCGCCGCTCCGTGAACCATGCCGCAGGGAAGCGAGGAGCCGCGCTCCTTCTCGCGTTTGCGTTGTGCGCATCGGCCGCTCGCGCCCAGGATTTCCCGGCGCAGCAGAAGTCCTTCATCCGCGCCCTTTTCGAGGACAGGAACTATTTCAGCGCCATCGCGGAAACCCGCCGGCTGCTCGTATACGCCCCCGGTGATGCGCGCGCGCGCGACTGGCGCTATTTCCTGGAGGCGAACTACTTCCTTGGCGGGCAGCACATGACCGTGATCGCGCATTTGGCCGGGAGCAGCGTTATGCGCGATCCAGGTTCGCTCCTCCTTCTCTCCCGCGCCTACTTCGCGAAACGCATGTATACCGAATGCGCGCGCACTCTCGACGAGATAGCACTCCGGAACCCGGACCCGGACATGCGCCTGGAGCTCGCCCTCAGGCGCGCGGAGCTTGCGCTCACAGGGGGAGGCTTTGTCGAGGCGCGCGCCGCGCTGGACGAGCCCGGCGCGGCCAGTCCCGATGCCCTCGCGCTCTTCGCGCGCGACATCGAATCCTCCGGGCCGCCTGCCTACCGCAGCCCCGCGCTCGCCGCGCTCTTCTCCGCGGCGCTCCCGGGGAGCGGTCAGCTTTACGCGGGGCGGTGGGCGGACGCGCTCGTGAGCGTCTTCGCGCTCGCGGCGCTCTCGTACGGGACCTGGCGCGCCTCCGCCGACGGGCAGAGGGGGGCGGCCGTTTCGCTGGGCTTCATCACCGGGCTCGCATACGCGGGCACGGTCTACGGCGCCTGGAACGCGGCGCGCGCCTTCAATGCCGCCGCGCCGTCGCAGCTCGCCTCCGCGCTCATCGCGCGGCACGTGCCGGGATACGACCCCATGAAGCATGTCGACTATAAAAGGCTCTTCGAATGACGGGCGGCCGACCGGTACTGCGCGCGTGCATGCGCGCGCTCGTGAAGGGATGCGCGCTCTGCGCCGCGCTCCTGTTCCTGCACGTACCGCGCGCGCATTCTGGAGAGGCGGAGCTGGCCGCGCTCGCCCGCGCGCACTATGACGCCGGCGAGTACTACAACTCCGTGACCGAATGCATGCGCCTCCTTCAGGCGTACCCGTCCGGGAAGCAGGCGCCCGACGCAGCGCTCCTGATGGGACAGGCCTACTACCGCGGGGGCAACTACTACTCGGCCACCCTCGCCATGATGGGCTGCTACGATACCTACCGCGACCGGGACCAGGGCGAGCGCGCCCTTCTCTTTCTCGCCTACATGCGCCTTCAGACCGGCTCGCCCTTTTTCGCGACGCGCACCCTGCAGGAATACCGGCACATCTACCGCGAAGGCGCGTACCGGGACCTTGCCGCGCTCGACCTCTGCTACGCCTCCGCGCTCCAGTACGACCTCAAGAGCGCCCAATCCGCGCTGGATTCCATCGACGAGACCTGGCCCGACGGCAGGTACGCGCTCAAGGTGCAGGAGCTGCGCGCCCTCATACAGGAAGAGATCAACCGCCCCCGCAAGAGCCTCGCCGTGTCCGTGCTGGGCTCGCTCGTCATGCCGGGATTCGGCCATTTCTACGCGGGGGACTGGCTCACCGGGACCCTTTCATTTCTGTGCAACGCGGGGCTCATCTATCTAATCTATGACGCCTACCGTGACGATAATAGGTTCAGGATGGCGGTATTCGGCTTCGCGGAGTTTTCCTTTTACCAGTATTCGATCGCCTCGGCGATCAACAACGTGTACGAATACAACAACAGGGAGCCCTTCTACAAGGCGGTGCGCCTGTCCATCCAGGAGCATTTCTAGGCGGCAAAAGGCAAGGGCGGGGGGCCGATCCCGGCGCGTGACTACGGTAACCGCTCCAGGCAGCGCGGAATCGCCAGTCGGACCCCGGAAAATCATGCGCGGCCGCGAATCAGGATTGCCGCGCGGATGCCGCAGGGATTACATTAGGGATGCGCATGATGCATGGAGATCACGATGAACGGTTTTGATCCCATCGACAGGATGAACGCGGCGGTAAGCACGCTCGAGCAGAGCCAGTTCATCAACATGGACAAGCTCTTAAAAGAGCGCGACCTCGCGTCCATCGCCGACACCATCCTGGAGGACACCTTCCGCGAGACCGACATCTTCCGCAAGGACCTGCTGGACCGCTTCCTGGATTTCGTGGCCTTCAAGGTGCAGACGGGAGAGCCCCACATACTCAGCCTGGCCTACCCCACGAAGCGCATGATGGACAAGGAACTGGAAGCGAAGGTGATCGAGCTCATCAACGAGCACCTCTACCCGGAGATCGTGCTCAGGCTCCTCAAGTACTTCGCGCGCAACCTCCACGACCCGGACACCAATCTCTACCTAGCGAACCTCGTGGAATCCGACGCCATCATCCAGGCCGTCTACGAGACGTACAACCTCTTCAAGAAGGACATCTTCATCGCGAACCCGGACCGGCGCTGCGTGAACGTGAAGCGCGTGCAGCAGGTCTCGCCGCGCACCGACAACAAGGCCGCCTCGCCCCTGGACGCGGCGGCGCGGTTCAAGTATGTCCTGGAATTCATCGCGCTCAAGAAAAACGTGTCCCACATCTACAGGAAGGAAAACCTCACCCTCGCGACGCCGGCCTGACGGGCGCGCGCGCCGCGCGACCCTACAGCCCTATCCCCGGTATGCGCTCCACCACCTCGTCGGCACGCAGGTCCATTTCACGCACGTAAATGTTCATGTAGCGCTTCGAGTCGGTGAAGTGCGTTATCGAGTTGAGCTCCGGGACGTAGTTCTTGATGAGCCAGTACATGACGTCCTGCATGTCCGCGGGGCTCGAGTCCACGACCGTGTACTTGTACAGCAGCCTGCGTCCCTGCAGGTTCGCGCGGACGTGATCGTGCTTGGGCATGAGCGGGTCCATGAGGTTCTTGAGCCCTATCCTAAGGCCCTCGCGCCAGCAGCCAAAGACCAGGAGGCACTCGGGATCGCCCTGCGGCGCCTCCTGTGCGAGCATGAGGATTCCCGCGAGCTCGGGGAGCACCTTCATCGCGTCCCACTTGTCGTACCGGTAGAATTTCGACCAGGCGATGGTGTAAAACACCTCCCTGCCCCGTTCGCTTTTTTTCATGGCGCGCTATTGTCCCCTCTTGTTCTTGAGATCGTCGATGAGCACGTCCAGCATTGCCAGGAGCATGTTCGCGCGCGCTTCAACGTTGGTTTCCATGTACACCTGGAATCTCTGGGGAAATTTCAGGATGAAATAGTTGGACACGAAGTCGGTGAGCTGGTGAAGGTTCACCAGGAAGTTGAGCAGGTGGATGAGCTTGTCGGACTCGTTCACGTTAATGAGGAAAATGAGCTCCTGCGATTTCTTGCGCAGCTCCTCGCGGACGCGCTCCAGGGAGCCAAGGTCCTCCTCGGGAAGCGGCTCCACGACGGCCGAATAGATCCCGGTGAGCTTTTTCACCCGCGCGCGCGTGATCCCCTTGACGGTCATCTCCGTGAGCCCGTTTGCGGTCTTTATCTCCAGCACCTCCGCGACGGTGGCGATTCTTCGCCGGAAGAACGCGATGTCCAGGAATGAGCGCACGGGGAAGGCGCATATCCTGTCGCCCGGATTGAGCAGCGCGTGCGCCTTCACGCGCGTGGAGAGCGCGAGGTTGCAGTACGGGAAGACGACCTTCCTGTAAAGAAACGCCAGCGTGATCCTGCCTGTTTCCATTTCGTGCGTGTGTGTCTCCGGCTCAGAGGTACGCGTCTCTTTTTGCGTCCCGGGTCCCGCGCCGCGCGGTGCCGCGTATTATGGGCCCCAATAGTAAAAAAATAATTGTATTATTTGTCAATACGTATATACTGCATGGGTACTTTTTTCGCTCGCACGCCTCGCGGCCGCGAGCGCATCACGGTGATCGAGGAGCCTTATGGACAACAAGAGAAAGCATTCCCGCGTCGCCAAGCGCGTCAAATCCGAAGTTCACTTCCCCGACGGGATGACGTTCAGCAAGGCGGTGGACCTGAGCAAGGGCGGCATTTTTATTTCGACCCCCGATCCCCTGAAGCCGGGCGCCACCGTCGAGCTGGTGCTGCAGGTGCCGGGCGAGGAGCCGGTGACCATGAAGGGAAAGATCAAGTGGACCCGCGAAGACGAAACGCCCACGCTCAAGGCGGGCATGGGAATCGAGTTCGAAGGGCTCACGGACAAGGACAAGGAAGTCCTCAAGAAGGTGCTCTAGACTTCACTGCTCCGGCCGCGCGACGAGCAGTCCCGCGCTCACCAGGAGGGCCCGGTGGCGGATCTGTGAGCGGCGCCTGCATGCCGCGAGCAGGCGCTCCCGCTCGGTTTCAACCTTCGCGATCTCGTTCCTGGTCCGTGTGAGCGCCCCGCGCATGTCCCTGTTGAACCACTTACCCTGGCATTCCTGCCGTTCAAGCTGTTCCTTCAATTCGCGCACCCTGAGCCCGGCGCTGTCGCGGATCTTGCGAATCTCCTGGTCGAGCGTGAGGTCGAGCGTCTCCACCCGGTCGAATATTCTATCGTTCACCTTTTCCGCGAGTCGCGCGCGGGCCGCCGCGAAGAGCGCATCGGCATCCTCCCTGATGCGCGCGATTACGCGCTCGTCGGCGGGAGCGTCCCCGGGGATCCCCTCCTGGTGCAGCGACTGGCGCTCGATCTCGTCGAGCTCCCGACCGGTTGCGTTCCCGTCCGGGTCCACCGCCACGGGGATGATCTCGCGGGTGACCTCGTGCGCGCTGAAGCTCACGAGGTAGAAGAACACGGGACCGGTAAACGCGCGCGCGTGACGGATGTGCTTCACGCCGCACAGGCCCCCGAACCCGGGCGAGGTGGCGCGCGCGAAGAGGTGCTCTATGAGGGGGTGGCCGAAGGCGAGGAACTCGAGCGATTCGTTTTCCAGCGCGACCCTGCTGTCGAAGGTGCCCATTCGCCCGCGCACGCCCGCGGTCCCCGGAACGGTTTTGACCGGGTACAGTCCGGAGCGCGCGTGCGCGCCTCCCAGGAAGGAGGCCGCGTACCCGTCGGCGGCGCACAGGCGCGTGACAAAGCGCTCCACCCGGCGATTGGAGAACTGGCGCTCCTTCATGGTGATGGCGTAATACTCGTCGTAGTTGAAATCCATGGTGCGCGTCACGGTGAGGTCGGTGAGCTTTTCGTAGCTGCGCCGCGCCGTCTCGATGGTGCGGTCGAGCTCGTCCATGAGGGCGCAGCGGGACGTGCGGCCCGATCCCATCTCCATGAAGAGCCTGTTGAGGTTCAGCTCGTCCTCTATCTGGCCCAGGAGCACGTCGGGCATGCCAATGGATTCCTCGAAGAGATGAAGCTTGTGCGTGAGCACCTCGAGCACGCGCTCCGCGACGGTGCCCTTAGTGGAAAAATTGTAGATGTAGACGTCGTGCGGCTGTCCAAAGCGGTGAACCCGCCCGATCCGCTGCTCGACTTTAAGAGGCGACCACGGCAGATCGTAATTCACGAGAATGTTGCAGAACTGCATGTTGCGCCCCTCGCCGCCCGCCTCGGTGCAGATGAGGACCTGGGCCCTTTCCTTGAAGAGCGTGAGCGCCTCCTCCTTCTCGTCGCGGCTCATCGAGCCGTTGAAGAGCACCGTGTCGAATCCCTTGAGCAATTCCTTCAGGTAGTCCTGCGTTGTCCGGAACTGGGTGAAGATTACGAACTTTCCGTGTCCCTCGCGCGCGAGCGTGCGCAGGAGCGCCCTGAGCTTTTCGCCCTTCTTGTTGCGCGTGATGGCGGAACCAAGATCAATGAGGAGGTCGAGCGTCTTTATCTCCTCGCGCATTTCGGCCATGGTCTTTTCCACGCTCAGGGCAAGGTCCCCGTCCAGGTCCTCGGGATCGTCTATGTCCGGGAGATCCTGGCCGGCATCGTCGCTCCCCGGGGCGGCCTCGCCCATCTTTTTGAGCTTACGGGCGAGGTTCTCGCGCCGGTTGGCGAGCGCCCTGCACAGCGCGTACGACGACGAGTCCAGGAGCTTTTGAAAGACGGTCATCACGAATCCCACCGCCCGGTTCTCGGTCTGGATCGCGCGGTTGAACTCCTCGGCGACGTAGCGCGTGGTGGCGTCGTACAGCGCGCGCTCCTCCGGATAGAGCTCGAAGCGCACCGTGCGGGCGAAGCGCGCGGTGAACCCGCCCACCTCCTTCTTGGTGCGGCGGATCATCACCGAGGAGAGCTTCTCGCGCAGGCCGGAGAGATCGCTCCCCTCGACGCAGTACTTCGAGTAGAAGCTCTGGAACGGGCCCAGGAGGTTCTTGTCCAGAAGGCGCACCAGGAAGTAGAGCTCCTCGAGCTTGCCCCGGAAGGGGGTCGCGGTCAGGAGCAGGAGCGCGCGCGCGTTCTCCGCGAGCATTTCGGCCACGTTGTAGGCCAGCGTGCTCTTGAGTGAATCGCGCCTGAGGCGGTGCGCCTCGTCAAAGATGATCGCGTCCCAGCGAGCCTTCTTGAGCGAGTCCCGGAACGAGGCGTTCTTGATGAAATCGAGCGAGCAGATCGCCCTGTCGATGCGCCCCCAGGGGGCTGCGGGATTCCCCCCCCGGCCCTCGCGCCTGAAGCTCCTGCGGTCGAGCACCGTGAAGCGCTCGTTGAACTTGTTTTCCATCTCGTGCTGCCACTGGATGAGCAGCGACGCGGGGCAGACGATGAGAATCCTCGTGTACCCGTAGCGGTAGACGAGCTCCTTGATCACCAGGCCCGCCTCGATCGTTTTTCCAAGCCCCACCTCGTCAGCTATGAGAAATCGCTGGTCCAGGGCGTTCACGATCCGGTGCGTGCTCTCCACCTGGTGCGCGAGGATGCGCGTGCGCGAATTGGAGAGCGAGAGTATCTTGTTGTGTGCGTGCGCGAGCATGATCGCGTAGGCCTCTGCGCGCAGCTCGAAATGATCGTCCCGCAGGGGACCCGGATCCCGGAAGAGCGCGCGG
>CALMJO010000349.1 GCA_937864375.1 uncultured Spirochaetota bacterium | reverse complement strand
TGGTAGGAAGTTGAGAACGCGCTCCCCGCATAACTCTCCGGCCAGGGCACGCCCTCCTCCATGTGGTGCGAGATGATGTCGCCCTCGGATGCGAGCTTCCCGTAGACCCAGTCCTGCGCCTCCACGGTGGCGTCGTAGAGCCAGGGGGAAAAGCCCATGGAGAAGGCGCGGTTTTCTGTGGCTGATGTCGAATCGCCGGAGCAGGAAACGGCGATCAGCGCCATCAGCAGCGCCGCGAGAAAACCGACGGCAGGTGTATTCGTGAGTCGCATTCGCATCTTACCCCGCAAGGGTGAATGTGGTGATACAGTCTTATGCTATCATACCGCGCGGGTGCGCCGGGGTGCAAGAAGATATTTTTCCGGGAAATCCAGGGACGCCTTACTTGTTTCTATTTCCGTTACTATAAAACTGGTAAAGCGTCCCCGGATTTTTAGGCGCACATGGTTTGGCATCAGGCAATATGCCCAGACTTCAACATCCAGGAAACTGCGTCCTCATTCCGGGGAAGGGTTCCCGGACATAACCCCACTTCTCGGAAGTAGGCTCCTACTTAAAGCTGCCCTTCCCCGGCAAAAAGCCATGGCTGGGGGCTTTAATACCTAATTCCTGGTAAGCTTATTTTTCAGTTTTACGGGGTTGCTGCGTAAATCCAGAACCCTCCATACGACAATGACCGCTTCATCATCTATTTTATAATAGATCGCAAAAGGAAATCGTTTTTGACAGCATTCGGTGAAATCCGAAGTAACCGGCCACCATAGAGGTCTTCAATGGCCGACGAGAGTGTTTTAATTCTCACTCGAATCGTTTCCTGAGTTCCTTTTTCGCGTCGCTCCAATCGACTCGATCCTCTTCCCCGGCGGTGACGCGTTTTTCCGTTTCACGCAGCGCATCGCCATGCCAATCAGGGGAAGCGAGCTTTTCTTCATCGCGGGACAAGTCTTCCCACAGTGCTTCCATAACTTTCAGTTTTTCTTCCCTGGACATGCTTTTTATTTCATTGATAGTATTCATGGTACCGGTTCCCCGTGTGATACCGCAACGGGCTATTGATGTTATTATAGTATGTACTGGAATAATAGTCAAACAATAATGGCAAACCCGCATGAAAGTTCCCATCCAAGAGAACACAAAATATATCAGCTTGTCGTTATGTAGCACCTGCATGAACATGATCTTATCCAGCGTACTCAAAAGCGTTTTCATGTTCAGCGGTTTCCTGAAATTATTATTATATGCGAATAATAAAATCAATTTCATCACTCTTTCCCTGACATCTTTCCAGCGGAAATTGTCAGACCCGGAAACTTGTTGAGCAGGGCACGATCCTCGGTCATGCACCTGACGCCCAGGCTTTTCGCCAGCGCGATATAATGGGCGTCATAGGCGCTTATGCTATTTTCAACTGACAACCGCAGCGCTGAGGCATGGTCAACCGGGTGCTCTTTTTTGTGGAGCATCCTGACCGCGTTCTTCCAGGTATCTTCCGCCTGGGAAAGCGTCAGGAGCTTCCGGCGCGTGAATGTGGAAAGCACGTTGAGAAATTCATGGCGCCATAGCCCCGGAACCAGCCAGGCCGGATCCCTGTCCCGCGC
>CALMJO010000348.1 GCA_937864375.1 uncultured Spirochaetota bacterium | reverse complement strand
TGAAGTCCCTCCAGTCCGAGGAGCACGTGATGTTCCTGGAAAGCGCCTGCAGGCGGGGCAGGCCCGGGCGCTTCTCCTTCCTGGGGCTGGCCCCCCGCGCCCTGGTGCGCTTCTTGCCGCCGGGAATCATTAAAGTAAGAGAGGGGGGGACCGAGCGGACCCTGGAAATAAATTTCTTCGACTACATGAAGGCGCGTCTTGCCGGGCACCGCGCGCCGCATTACGGGCGCTTCGGCGACTTCAACGGGGGCTACGCGGGCTACATGGGCTTTGAGCTCGTCAACCACTGCGGCATCATGCGCGCGCCCGTCCGGGAGGAACAGGAGCAGCCGCTGGCCATGTTCCACCTGATCGACGACTTCATCGTGTGCGACAACCGCGACAGCCGCTACCACGCCGCCACCTGCATCTACGCCGACGGCGGCGAGCCGATCGAGGTCCTCTACGCGCGCGCGGCGGCCCGGCTCGAGGAAATCGAGCGCGAGACCATCGCGCGCATCGGGACGACCCGCGTCCCCTACCTTCCGCTTCGCGCCGACGCGGACTGCCTCTCGTTCAGGGACGCTCCCGGCACGTTCATAGACAGGGTCGTGCGCGCAAAGGAGCTCATCGCTGCGGGCGAGGCCCTGCAGGTGGTCCTGTCGATGCGCGCGGACATCACGGAGCGCGTGGATCCCTTCCTGTTCTACCTGCGTCTGCGCCAGCTCAATCCCTCGCCCTACATGTTCTTCCTGAAATTCGGGGAGCTCATCGTGACGGGGAGCTCGCCCGAGATCCACGTAAAGGTGAAGGGCGGCCGGGCCTTCCTGAAACCCATTGCCGGCACGATCCGCCAGGGAGAAAACCGCACCGAAAACGCGCACCACAAGGCGACGCTGCTGGCCGATCCCAAGGAGCGCGCCGAGCACCTCATGCTGGTTGACCTCGCGCGCAACGACCTGGCGCGCATTTCCGAGCCGGGAAGCGTGAAGGTCACGCGCTTCATGGAGCCGGAGGACTATTCTCACGTAATACATCTGGTATCACTGGTCGAGAGCGGCGTTAAGGGCGGAACGGACGCAGTCGACGTTCTCAGGGAGACATTTCCCGCGGGAACCGTGAGCGGCGCCCCCAAGGTGCGCGCGCTGGAGATAATCGACGAGCTTGAGCCCCACGCGCGCGGGATCTACGCGGGGGCCGTGGGCTACCTGGGATTCAACGGGCACGCAGACACCTGCATCACCATCCGCACGGCCGTCTTTTCTCCCGACGAGAGCTACCTGCAGGCGGGCGCGGGCATCGTGTACGACAGTGTCCCCGAGAACGAGTACCGGGAGATCCGCCACAAGCTCGCGGCGCTCGCCGCGAGCCTGCCCTTCGGGCGCAGGCAGGAACAGGAGGAGGCGATCGCATGTTCTGTATGATCGACAATTACGATTCGTTCACGTACAACCTGGTGCACTACGTGCGCGATGCCGGCGAGGAAATCGAGGTTTTCCGCAACGACTGCGGCATCGACTCCATCGATTTCTCGCGCTACGAGGGCGTCATTCTCTCCCCGGGCCCCTCGTCGCCGGAACACGCCGGCATGACCTGCGAGGTCGTGCGCCGGCTCACGGACGTCCCCATGCTCGGGGTATGCCTGGGGATGCAGGCGATGGGTCACGCACTGGGCGGGCGCGTCGTCCGGGCCGCGCGCATCATGCACGGCAAGGTTGACGAGGTCACGCACGACGGCGGGATTCTCTTCCGGGGCATACCGGAACGATTCAAAGCCGTGCGCTACCACTCGCTTGCAGTATCACATAACGATCTTCCCGCCTGCTTCGAGGTGAAGGCCCTCTCGTCGGACGGCGAGATCATGGCCATCTCCCACCGCGGGCGCCCGCTCTGGGGCGTGCAGTTTCACCCGGAGTCTTATCTCACGGAGCACGGCCACACGCTCATACAAAATTTCATTGGAGGGTGCCATGAGCACAAAAGAACTCATTCGGAAAATAACTGAGGGTCACGCGCTGGACGCACCGGCGAGCGAATCCCTCTTCGATTCCATCTTCAGCGGCGGCGTGTCCGAGGTCGAGCTCACCGCGGTCCTCGTCGCGATGAAGATGCGCCGCGAAACGCCGGCGGAGCTCGTGGGCGCCGCCCGCTCCATGCGCCGCTTCGCCGTGAATCCCGGCCTGGACGCTCACGGGCTCTTTGACACCTGCGGCACGGGGGGCGACCATTCCAACTCCTTCAACATCTCGACCTCGGTGGCGATCATCCTCGCGGCCATGGGTGTCCCGGTCGCCAAGCACGGCAACCGCTCGGTGTCCAGCAGGAGCGGCTCCGCGGATTTCCTCGAGGCGCTCGGTGTTCCCATAGACCTTCAGGGCGACGTGGCGCGCGCCTATTTCGCGAGGCACGGCTTTCTTTTCCTCTTCGCGCAGCTCCATCATCCAGCCATGAAGCACGCGGCGCCGGTGCGGCGCGCCCTGGGAGTGAGGACCATATTCAATTTTCTGGGGCCGCTCACCAACCCCGCGTCGCCGCGCAGGCAGATGATCGGCGTGTTTCATCCCGACGTGCTCCCGCTCTACGCGGACGCCGCGGCCTCGCTCGGTTTCGAGCGCGTCCTCCTGTATTCGTCGGATACCGGGATGGACGAGGTTTCCCCGCACGAACCCACCGTGGTCATGGCCGTAAACGACGGCAGGAAGGAGCTTTTCACGATTGATCCTTCATCGATGATTTCGCCGGAGGAAGCGGCGTCCATCCCGACGAACTGCAGCCCGGCGGAGAATGCGGCGCATTTCGTTCAAACCGTGAGCTCATCGGGCCCCACGCCGCTGGGAA
>CALMJO010000347.1 GCA_937864375.1 uncultured Spirochaetota bacterium | reverse complement strand
ATCACATACATCGTATACGCGGAGGATGTTGAAACACGAAACGTCGCGCGGGTTCCGGCAGGCAGCGACGATTGAAGCGGGATCTCGAGCAATTTAATGTTCCATCCGGATTCGGAATATGCTGTTGGAATACCGTATCCCGCGTCCAGGCAGGCCGCCATGGAAGGCTGGTCCACGCCCAGGTCGTAGAGGGCGGACAATCCGACGATCCCATCCGTGTAGTCTTCGTTGACGAATTGGGACATGTTCACGGGCGGGGAGAGGAGCTCGTCGCCCTGGGCCTGGGGCAGGTGGGTGAAAATCGAAAGTTCAGGATCAACGCAGAACCAGAATCCCGTCACGCTTCTGGCAAACGTATAATCCGAATTAAGATAGCCCGAACCCCACGTGCTGTCGATTATATGCCTTGATCCGTCAATGATAACAATATTCCAGGCGTGATTCGTCGATGAAAACGATGATCCGGCCGTATATCCAAACCCCTTCGCATACCCGGAAACGACCGAGCAGGTGATTCCGCAATTATCGCATAACGCCTTGAAAAGATTCGCGTATCCCGCGCATACGCCCAGTTTACTGCTGAATACTGCAGCCGCCGTCTGTGATGGATACACCCCTGTTTTGAAAGCATTTCCGTCATAGGAAATATTGTGTGTTACCCATGCATAGATCGCCCTCGTCGTATCCAGCTCATCCGACGAGAGGTTCCTGATCTTGTCTGCAAGATTTGCCACGCTCGTCCCCGTCAGGGAGCACGCACCGTTGTCCATGCTCGCGAAACCGGGTTCAGGCCAGGCTCCCGTGTCCGTCCAGGAATTGCATTCAGAACCGGACGGGGAATTGGCGCTTTCACCTCCCCCGTCGCAACCGTTCAATGCAGCACAAGCGAGAACACCAACCAGGAGCACGCGTACGCAGTTGAATCCTGACTTCATGCTGATCCTCTTTCATCCGATGCGTCACCGGCCTGTACCGGGTCAGGCAGGGCGTACGTCCCGCCCCGCGCGGCCATGGTGAATACTGCAAATACGCTCTATCTCAATCCGCTTGACGCCTTTTGACAGACTCTCTATCTTTCTGTTCTCTTTTTAGAGAAGATATACGGTCGCGCATTTCCTGTCTCGTAATCCGCTGTCCGCACAGAAAATGTCTATAGGTCGATATCGATTTATTATCGGCTGGGAGATGAGTACTGGGGCAGGGATACATGCACAGCCGGGAAACAGTCGCTGTCTGTTATTCCCGGCCTTGCAGGCGGCCAGCGCCATGCCCATGATTTTAAAGTATATATCCGGCCCCGATTGAAAACTGCGTTATGCTCATGTCGGGTGTCCCTATGCCCAGCGAGGGAAGATACTCCAGCGAAAGAAAAGCCACGATGTCACGGGTAATATGCCATTCTCCGCGCAGCTCGAGTCCCGCACCAAAGTTCAACGACGAAACGACAGGCGTCATCTGGTTGTCGGATCCGGCGAGGACTGCCGTGCGCCTGATATAACCGGAACGCACAAGCAATCCCCCGCAGACGGCGTACTCGTCCCAGCGATAGCCCGGCAGCAATCCGAGCATGAATCCCAGTGAATAGAAATCGACTTTATACGTTTCGCCGCCTGCGGTTCGGGATTGTCGATCCCGGGCGAACCCAAGCGTCGCAGGAGCCAGAAGTATCGTTTGATCGTTCAGCTTGTGACGGAGCATCCATTCGATCCCGAACCCCGCCAGCGTGCCCGCAGGACTGACGGGGGAGGAGGCCGTACCGATTTTTTGGGAAAAGGTCGAAAGCGAGAACTGCCAGCGGTTGGCTGCGATGAATTCGGAATAATCGTCCCTGGCAGAGGACTCGTGATATGAGCGATACACGCTCTCGAGCGAGTCATTGATGTCATCGAGGAGAGCATAGGCTCGTCCATAGTCCGGATGCTCGGTGAGCACCTGGATGACCTTCGTCTTGGCCTCCCCGAGCCTGGTGCTGAAGTAGATGAACCGTTCGTTGTCGAGGCTGCGGAAGCCCAGGAAGGATGGAATTTCGTCCAGCGCGGCCCTGGCGTCGTCGCATCGCTGGACGTTCAGCCCCTTTTGAATTTTTGCAGAGAGGGAAAAATAGCGATCGTCCAGCAGGCGGGCGCCCTCTGCGGCGACGTAGCGATCGAGAAGCTTCCGGGCGCGGGAGTAATCTCCGCCGGATGCGGTGTCGTCCGCCTCGGCGCACGTGGCAAGGTATTCGGCCTTTTTGATCGAGTTGCGCCGTTCTATCGTATCGGCGTACTGCCGACGGTATTTTTCATTGTCGGGTTCGTTTCTCACCGATTCACCTGCGTGAAAATAAGCCTCCTTGATCGCACCGCGCGTGAGGGCCTGCACGGAAAGCTCAAAGTGGTACGCCGCCAGTCCCCTGGAAATGTCGGCCCCTATCCTTGAGAGCCCCTCGGTGGATTGGTTGGTGCGCGAATAATGACTGAACCGCCGTGCGGCCTCCACGAACTCGTCCCTGTCCACCAGCCTCTGGATGTTGGCGACGGTATTGCCCATCGACATGCTGAGCATGGCGGAACTTATGGAGTCGGCAAGTTCGGGAAGATCGTGGATCAGCAGCTCTTCAGGGGTGAACAGATTCCAGGCATTGAGATTTTCGCCCGTACGCGCGCCGATGAGCCTGACCGACACTACGACATTTTTTTCATCGCGCGAGAACGAGCCGACCAGTAGATAATCCGCATCAAGACGCTTTCCGATGTTTATCATCATTTCTTCGCTTAATCCGGACTCCTGGAACCTGATCTCCCGCTCCAGTTTCTCGATCTGGTCCGATTCGACGAACTTGAGATATTCCGATTTTATGAGCTCGGCGCGGAGGATCTCGCTCGCCTGGTCGCGCTCCCCCGAGGTCGACAGGTACAGGCGTTCAAGGTTCAAGAACGCCACGGTGATGATTTCATCCGCCCCCCTGAGAGGAAGGGAAACGAGCAGGATGATAAGGATGTGGAGCAGGTTTTTCATTGCAGGAACCTGTACCCCAGCCCGATCGACAGGTACCTGAACTTGTCTTCCGCGTTCGGATTGTCGCTGCCATAGAGGTGCGTGTTTATCGATCTCCAGCGTACGAAGACCTGGATATCCTTCAACGGCAGCCAGCACAGCCAGAAACCGGGACCCGCCCCCATCTGCAGATAATGAGACGAGGCGCTTTTTCTCCTCCCGCTGGTGAACAGGGGATCATTGGATGTAGACAGCATGAGATATCCCGTCTCGATATCGAGCCCCATCCCGAGGATTACGGCAAACGCACTGATCGAAGGGCCCACCGCTCCGGAAAAGCCGCTGCTGAAAATGGTCGTCGTCTTGAAGCTGCGAGACGAGTTTAAGCTCGATTCCTCTTCGCGCGTGTTCCCGCCGAGATACAGGGCTCCAACTACGGTGCCTCGAAGAAGGACCACGGGAGAGATGTCTCCGAACTGGGGGATTTCATAATGACGAAATTGGGAGAACTCCACCCCATGGAGCGTGGTATGGGTGCGATAGTCGGCAGCGCCGGATTTGAACGCTTCGCGGTCGATGAAAGAGTAATCGGTGTTCAGGTAAGCCACGCATTCGTTATGGCTGAACGGTTTGGGCTGCATGAACATGTTATATACGCTCAGATCCTCCGCGAAGGCGAAATACGAGTTCATCATCCGGTTCAGCTCCGCCTGCTCCTTCTCCTTCCGCTCGCAACGGGCGAGGAATTCACGATACTCCGGATTGTCGGTTTTCCACTGGAGGACGGCGGAGATCGTTACTCGCGCCTGCGCATATTCCTTTTCCGCATAAAGCTTGCGCGCGCGGTCGTAGTACGTGATTACCTCGAGTTCGCTGCGCACGATTATCCGGTATTGCATCGCCGCCTGGTTATCCTTGCTGAGCTTCTCCAGAACGTCCCAAGCGCTTTTGTATTTTCCCTCGGCGATCAGGTTTTTCACGGATTCGAGCATGATCGCTTCGGTGTTCAGTTGATGCTCCTTTTCCTTGTAATCAATGATATTCTGGTACGCATAGTATGCGTTGTTCCCGGGCTCCAGCGCAATGGCGTTTTTTATGGACTGTCTGGCCTTCTCAAAGAAGAAATTGCTGCAGTAGCGGACACTGTCCTTGTAGTGGCGATCCCCGAGCGCCCGTGAGGCGAAATCCCTGAGGCCGTCAATCTCGTACCTGTCGCGATCCGGATACCGCCGGGCGTAAATGGTGATGGCCTTGAGGGCGTTTTCCCATTCCTCGCTTCCTATCATACGCTTGATGTCGACGAGGGTCACCTCGGTGAATCCCTTTATGGCGTTGATGATGGCTTTGGCCGCGCGCTCGGAATCCTTTTCGATGTTGGTAATTATGAAGTTCTCTCCAAGGGTCTTTTCCTCGGAGTAGGCGTTCACCACGCTCAGCACCAGAACCTTTTCATTTTCCACTTTTCCCATGCTTCCCGTCATGACAAAATCCACGCCCATGGCGCGTCCCGCGGCGAGCGGATCGGCCGCGGCCGGATTCACCGCATCGGTCTTTTCCTTTATTCTCACGACCCCCGCGTTGATGATGTAAGTACGCATGAGGTTGAGAAGCATCTGAGCTTCATCATGCGTTATCGGCGGCTTCGCCTCGAGCTCCGCGATCATTATGATGACCCTGGTATCCTTCTGGGCCCATGCCGGTCCGGCCAGGAACAGCGCGGCCAGGAACAATAGCGTGAATTTCTTCATTCCGCCCCCTAGAATACCACACCCGCCATAAGACGCGCGGTGTAGAATCCAAACTCATTGTGATCGGGGTAATACTCGTAATCGAATTTTGCTCCGCAGAAGAAACCCATTGTCCGATAGTATTTGAATTGAGCAAGCACCGTCGATCCGCCGGTCACGCCGAGCAATCTCCCGCCTTCATACGCGGGCGAGGAATGGATGATTCCTCCGCAGTCAAGGCCAAGGTTCAGAAATAAATGGCCGATCTTCACGGAGGTGCTGAGAAAGGGCGACGTGTAAACCTGGAACACGAATTCGTTTGAAGCGGCGGCATCGTCCTTCGCCGCCTCGATGTACCGGAAATTCAGCCCGAAGTATCCGGTCATGGAGCTTCCCACGAATCCCTTGTTCGAAGAGAAGAAAGACCCGAGCCCGATCAGGTCACACCCATACCAGGACATGCGCTTTCCCAGCTTGTAGTCTCGACGAATCTCCATGCCGCTCGAAGCTCCGAGAAACAGTCCGGGATGGTCGAGATTGTAATAATACTCATATACCTTTTCCCCGAACGATCTGTAATCCTCACCGAAGCGCTGGACGTCAAGCTCGCGCTTCTTCTTTTCCATCGCGATCCGCTGGTTGAACTGGTCCTCTTCATCCTTGATTCTGTCCCGGAATTTGATGTATTCCTCGCGATTCTCGATCGCAATCGCGTAGTTGATTTTATTCTTGGCGTCGCGGAAATGGTCCCTGCGGAGAGCCCTTTTCGCTTCTTTAAAATACTGTTCGGAAAGCTCGGCTGTTATGACTTGTTTCAGCTGGATAATCTCATCCGTCGCGGCGTTCGTCTCACGATAGCGGTTGAGCTGGAACCATGCTTTTTTATATTCATCGTCCTTGATCGACCTTTTAATGTCCTCTATCCTGACACCCATGTTGAAAATCATCGCATTGTCTCCGAGGTCCGAGACTATGTTCTTGATGTCGTCGAACACCGATTCCTGCGTTGAGTACAGCGTGCTGGCGAAAATGTTTTTTCCCGTTTCCGCGTCCACGAGCCGCAGCGTGATGATGATTTTGCCGTAGAGTTTTCCAGCCGTGCCCAGGATCAGCTGCTTCACCGCGAACAGCTTTCCCATCTGTATAAGATCGGT
>CALMJO010000346.1 GCA_937864375.1 uncultured Spirochaetota bacterium | reverse complement strand
GTCCTGCGTCATGGCGCTCCTTATTGGAAAGCACTTCCTTGACCGGCGCGACCGGAACCTCCTCGTAGCCGCCTTCCTCATAATGGTGCCCATCGACATCATCACGAGCACCATCGGCGTATCGAAGTCGCTCACGTTCTCGGGGAGCCTGTTCATGACCGCCGGGGTGCTCTCGATCATCGCCCACGCGATACTGGCCGTGCGCCACGGTCGGGGGTTTCCCTACCTGAAAAAGTCGTGGAAGGATCAGTACGGGCCGCAGACCTTTCTGGGAAAATACTGGATACTCGGGCTCATCCTGGGCACCGCGGTCTTCGCGATGGCGCTCCTGTGGGAGCACATGGTCCGGATCAACCACCAGGTGATCGGTCCCGTGTACACGGCGTTCTTCTGCTTCAACACCTGGGTGGCATGGGAGACCGTGCGCTACCGGTTGTACCCGCGCCCGAACGCCCTGCTCGCGGCGCTAGCGATGACCGGGTGGTACCTCACGGAGATCGTGGGCGAAGTGAGCAACATCGCGATAGGCCCCGTGTCGGAATACGCCTTTGCGATGGTGTGGGTCTTCTACGGGTCCAACGTAATCATGGTGGCGCTCTCCGGGTACCGCTGGCGCGAATGACGGCAACGGCCACGGCAACGGAAAAGGGGATGAGGAGATAAAGGATTAACGGCGATGGGGAGATAAGGATTGGGATGGGGTTCCGATGATGAAGTCACAGCCTGTCCCTGTCATTGCGACCGCGGGAGAAATCTCGCAAGCGCCTTCGTGGAAAAAAGATTTCTCACCACACGACGGGTGTGGAATGACGGAGAAGAAACCAAATCTTTTATCCCCCTCATCTCATCAATCCCCATATCTCCCTTTCCTCGCGCTGTTGCCTTAACGCGCGCGCCACGAACTATTCCTCCTGCAGCGCCGTGACCGAATCGGCCTCCTGTATGCCGCGGGCCATCTCGGTGATGATGTCCTTACGGACGTAAATGGGGCGGATGAGCCTGCGCATGCGCGGAAGGTAGAGGGAAAAAACGATCGCGCCGCACAGGCACAGGCATCCCCCGATGAACACGGCGGTCTGCGTTCCCGGGTGCTCGGCCGCCATTCCCGCCAGGAGGCTGCCGAACGGGACCATCCCCGCGAACGCCATGGTATAGAAGCTCATGACGCGCCCGCGCATGGAGTCGTCGACGATGGTCTGGAGCACCGTGTTGCCGGCCGCCATCTGCACGTTCATGGAGAAGCCTGTGAGCGCGAGCACCGCCAGCGATACGGGCTGGGTGCGTGAAACGGAGAAAAGGCACAGTGCCGCGCCAAAGAGCAGTCCGCACACCGCGATGACGCGCACCAGCCCGCGCACGTTGGCGCGGGAGGCAAGATAGAGCGCGCCCACGAGGGCGCCCAGTCCCGCGGCGCCGCTCAGGAGCCCCAGGGTTTGCGCGCCGCCCTGCAGGATATTTTTCACGAAGACCGGCATAAGCACCATGAACGAGACGCCGGCCAGGCTCGTGTTCAATTCGTGCAGCGTATGCGTGCCGCGCGGCATGCACAATCGCTGCAGGACCGGAGATGCGGTACGCATCGCGTACGTTCCGCGCACGGGTACGATCATGGGCCCGGGTTCATGAAGAGTGTCCGCTTTTCCCGCTAAACGTCCTGTGTCGAATGAGGAAAGATGAAGTACACGGGGATGGCCAGGTAGATCGCCAGTGAAATGAAGGGGTGCATCCATCCCGCGGCCGCACCCGCCAGGTAGGGCAGGGGGCCGAACAGCAGCGCGTATTTCGTTCCCATCGCAAACACATGCGCATCGATCTCCTCGCGCAGGAGCGCGCCGTTCCGAATCACGTGACGGCGGAGCAGGAAGAAGCTCATCGCCATGCATCCCATCACCAGCCCGTAGCACGATACCGCGACGGGGTTCGCAAGATAGTCGCCCATGAGGGCGGTGGGAAAGGGAATGAACGAAACGAAGAGCAGCAACGTCGCATTCCACCAGAACAGGCCGTGATCGATGCACCGGAACATCCTGAAAAGACGGTGATGGTTCACCCATATCACGCACACCGTAAAGAAGCTCGTCACCCAGCTCAGCACCTTGGGCAGGAGCGCCGCGAGCGATCGCGCCAGCTCGTTCGTGGATTCGGGATTTCCGATCGCGGGGACCCGGATCTCAAGGACGAGCAGGGTCACGATGATCGCAAACACGCCGTCGCTGAAGGTTTCCACCCGGCCGCGGCTGAAGGTCCCCGCTTCTCCTTCAGCCACGCGCTCCCTGCCATTTATTGTAATGGATTCGGGATGTGTCGAAGCGCTCGGGGACCTCGCCGCGTGCCCCGTCGTAATGGCCCACGGGGATGAACGCGAAGGGCTCTACGCCCCCTGGAAGGCCGAGCAGCGCGGTCACGCCGTCCTTTGCGGTGTCGAATACCGCGGTCCACACGGCGCCCAGCCCGCGCGCGTGCGCGGCGAGCAGCATGTTCTGGGTCGCGGCGGCGCAGTCGAGCGCAGCGGTGTTCATGCCCTTGTATTTTTCCCTGGTCCTGTCGGCGCACACGAGTATGCCCGCGGGCGCGGAGCGCGGCACGTTCCCGTTCAGGCGCAGGTATTCGCCCAGCGCCTCGCCCCTGAGGACGACGAACTGCCAGGCCTGCTCGTTGCCCGCCGATGGCGCGTACATCCCCGCCTCGATTATTGCGCTCAGCTCGTCGTCGCCTACCGCCGTGTCCCTGAATTTCCGTACGCTTCTGCGCGTTTTTATGAGATCGATCACCCGTCCTCCCCCTGCCGCGCCGCGCGCGGAGATTTTATGCTTGAAATGTAGCTACTATATGCTATTGTGTCAAGTAGACACATTTTTGGTATATAGTAGCAAAAAAGTAACCATAGAGGCCCGCGCATGACCGGAAAGGACTACGCCTGCCCCGTAACGAACGCGCTGTCGGTGATCGGGGGGAAATGGAAGCTCATTATCGTGTGCCGGCTGCACGACGGGACCAGGCGCTTCGGAGAGCTGAAGCGCGCGCTGCCCGGGATTACCACCAGGATGCTCACCCGGCAGCTGCGGGAGCTCGAGCGGGACGGGCTGGTGCACCGGGAGGTGTTCCGGGAGGTCCCGCCGCGGGTGGAGTACACGCTCACCCGGCTCGGCGTCTCGCTCAAGCCGGCGGTGGCGGCGCTGGGCAGGTGGGGGGAGAAGCTCCCGGTCAGGAGGAAGGGCTAGCCGCGCTCAGGGAGGGTTCCCTCGCTGCAGTGAGCCGACCGGCGTATGCATGATCGCAACCCGGCAATCATGATATACGAGCTCTTCCCTGGTCCTCCATCCCAGCGCCGCATAGAATCATGCGGCGCTAGGGGTGTACAGAAAGAGCTCGTGCGCCCCGAGGCGGCTTGCCTCCTCCATGATCGCGCCCACGAGCCGCGCGCCCAGTCCCGCCCCGCGAAGATCCGGTCGTACGAACAGACCCGCGAGCCAGGGCGTGAGCTCCGTGCGGGAATCCATGTCGGACTCCTTGAGCGAAACGGTGCCCACGGGCGCGACGCCGCGCAGGGCCACGAGGCAAAGCGGGATGCGGTCCCGGTTCATCCGCGCGCGCAGGGACTCCTCCACGCATGGAAGCGTTTTTCCCGGGATGAGATAACCGAATTCGTCAAAGAGCCAGCGGGCGATTACCGGCACGAAGCCGGGATGGTCGGCCAGGAGTCCGATCGTGGTTTGGGGAGCACTCATGGGATTCCCGCGCCGTTTCCGGCCAGTATGCAGATCGGCCCCCAGATCCTCATCGCGTCACCCGGCCAGCCCCGCCGCAGGGGCGGCCTCAAGCTCCATCTTCCCGCCGGGGAAATAGTCGTTCTGGATGTCCGCGGGCACGGGCGCGGTGTCCATGAGCGCCCTCCTTAACCGTTACGCGGAATTACCTGCTTGCCGTAGGTGTTAAGCGTCATCTCGCTCACGCGCGGCGTGAAGCCGAACTTGCGGTAGAGCGGGTCCCCGGACTCCGTGGCGTGAAGGTGCACCGTGGTGACGCCCCGCTCCCGCGCCTCGTTCAGCACGAGCTCGAAGAGCCTCTCCCCGATTCCCTGCCTCCGGTATTCGGGCTTCACGTAGATGTTCATGATGTAGGCGTTCATGCCGGTGGGATTGTCGTACTTGGGGGGAAGCTCGTACAGCCGCGCCCCTCCCGTCCCGATCGTTTCGGTGCCGTCGAGCGCCAACCAGGATATGAACTCGCCGCGCGCGGTCGCGCCGCGGAAGTAGTGCGCGGTGCTGGCGATGAGCTCTTCGTCGCGCGGTCCGGGGTAGACGTCCTGCACCTCGCGCAGGAACTCGACCCTCATGGAGGCGAGGATATCGCTGTCGTCCGGCGTCGCTTTCCTGAATTCCATCGTCTGCCCTCCCCGGCGCTCAGGTGGCGCGCGTGACTCCCCCGAGCTTCTTGCCAAAAAAGTACGACTGCCTGCTCACCTCGTAGCCGAGCGCCTTGTAAAACCGGTGCGCGCCCTCCAGGTGCACGCGGGAGCTGAGCGTGACCCTGTCCAGGCCGCGCCCGGCTGCGTACGATTCGGCGCGCTCCATGAGGAGTTTCCCCACCCCGCGCCCGCGGTGCACGCGGTCCACCAGTATGGACTGGACCTCGATGGACGGCCCCATGCCAAGGAAGATGAGCTCCGTCAGGCATGCGTAGCCCGCGAGCGCGCCCCCGTCTTCGCAGACGAAGAGCGCCGTGCCGGGAACTTCGAGCATGCGGCGGAGCGTGGCCTCGATGTGCTCGCGCGTGAGGACCACGGGAAGGTCGTCCCACTGGTTCATGAGCGCGGTGAGTCCTTCCAGGTCCTGCTCGTCGAATGTGATCGGTCGAACATTCATGGCGCTGTACGAGGTGAAGAATGCACGCGGACGGGCGCCTGTCAAGAAAGTAAAACTTTACGGCAACGGAAAGGGGGATGAAGAGATGAAGGATCAACGGCGATGGAAGAGATGAGGATTGGTGGTTCCTCGCAGGCGGGGTCACGTGACCCCGCCTGCGGATACGCGTAACACATTCCCTACCTGCGAATCGCGTTTATGACTCTCGTCACGAACCTCGCCTCGGGTATGCCGAGCGCGAAGGACGCGGCAAAGTAGATTATTCCGTATGCGCCCAGGACGGCCGCGGCCTCGATCACCGGGTGCGGCCACCGGATCGCGAGCTCAACCGCCCATGCGGCGGCCGCCCCTGCGCCGGCCGCGGTCCAGAGCCGGGCGATGTAGGAGATGGGGAGTCCCGTTTTCCCGATGCGCCGGTTGAGGCTCCCGCGCAGGAGCGAAAACTCGATCCAGCCGCACAGGCCGCTCGACACCGTGAGCCCGGCGACTCCCCATCGCGATTCGATTCCCAGGAGGCCGGGCATGTGGAGCACCATGAAGATGCCAAGGAGCGTCCCCAGCCCCACGCGCACGAGCGCGAAGCGCAGCGGCGTCCTCGTGTCGCGGAGCGCGTAGAACGTGGACGAGTAGAGGCGCCCAAGGGTGGATGCGAGGAGCCCCACCGCCGAGCCCGCGAGGATCCCCCACACATACAGTGCGTCATCCCGGGTAAATTGCCCCGTCTGGTAGATTGCCGCGGCCACGACGTGCCCCAGGGCAAGGAAGGCCATGGCCGAGGGCACTATGAAGAAAGCGATCTGCCGCAGCCCCCCGTCGAGCCTCTTCCTTAAATATTCCGCGATCTCGTCGCGGCTTCCCCGCGCGCTCGACATCGCGGGGAGCTCCGCCGCGGACACCGACATGCCAAAGAGGCTCACCGGCAGGGTGTAGAGCGTCTGCGCGTAGGCGAGCGCCGCGACCGCGCCCGTGGGCAGCAAACTCGCCAGGAGCGAGTCCACGTAGGCGCTGATCTGCACCACGCCGCGGCTTATGAAGACGGGGACGAAGTTCTTCACGACCGTGCGCACCCCGTCCAGGCGCGTGTCGGGCAGGAAGCGGATTCCCTTTGCAAGCGAGAGCACGACGGGAAGCTGCACGATCATCTGCATGGCGCTCCCGGCGACGCTTCCCCATGCCGCATAACGCGCCAGGGGGAACTGTTCAGTGCCGCCGCCAAAGAGGAGCAGGGCCGCGATGATGACGGCGTTCCAGGCGACCGGCGCCGCGTAGGACAGGAAGAAGCGCCGGTGGCTGTTCAGTATCCCCAGGCACCAGGCGGAAAACACCAGGAGACCGGCGCCGGGAAAGAAGATGCGGACCAGCTGGACGGCCAGCTCCCGTTTCTCCCCCTGGAAGCCCGGCGCGATCGCGTCGATGAGC
>CALMJO010000345.1 GCA_937864375.1 uncultured Spirochaetota bacterium | reverse complement strand
GGATCCGCGAGAACGAGGTCATGTGCGAGGAATGGCACCTGGACGACGCCGAGGTGATGATCGTCGCCTTCGGTACTCCCTCGCGCGTGGCCAAGACCACGATCCGAGAGCTTCGCGCCGAGGGGATAAAAGCGGGCCTCCTGCGCCCCATCACGGTGTTCCCCTTTCCCGAGAAGCAGGTGTACGAGCACTCGGCGCGCATAAAGAACGTGCTGGTCATCGAGATGAACACGGGGCAGATGCTCCGCGACGTGCAGGTAGCCGCCCACAAGGACGCGCGCATCCATTTCTACGGCCGTCCTGGCGGCGGGTTCCCCTACCCCGAGGACGTGAGGCGCGAGCTCAGGAAGGCGATGGAGGGTGCATATGAACGCAGTGTTTAAGCGTCCCGTTAGTCTCAAGCCCACGCTCACGCATTTCTGCCCGGGCTGCACGCACGGCATCGCCCACCGGCTCATCGCCGAGGCCATGGACGAGCTCGGCATCGTGGACCGCACGGTGGGCATCCCCGGCGTGGGATGCTGCGTGTTCCTGTACTCGTATTTCCCCATAGACGTCCTTGAATCGCCGCACGGGAGGGCCCCGGCGTGCGCGACCGGGATGAAGCGCGCCCAGCCCGACAAGATCGTCTTCGCCTACCAGGGCGACGGCGACATGGCCGCCATAGGCACGTCGGAGATCATCCACGCCGCGAACAGGGGCGAAAACATCACGGTGTTCTTCATCAACAATTCCGTGTACGGCATGACCGGGGGGCAGATGGCGCCCACCACGCTCCTTGGCCAGCAGACGACCACGAGTCCCTACGGGCGCGAGTTCCGCAACGAGGGCTACCCCATCCGCATGGCCGAGATGCTCGCCACCCTCGAGGGCGTCGCGTATTCCACCAGGGTCTCCCTGCATACGCCCAAGCACGTGAACCAGGCGAAGAAGGCCGTCATCAAGGGCTTCGAGATGCAGATGAACGAGATGGGTTTCTCCGTGGTCGAAATGCTCTCGACCTGCAACACCAACTGGCGCGTGTCCCCGCTCGAGGCCCTGGACGTGATCGAGCGCGAGATGATCCCGTATTACCCGCTGGGAGTTTTCAAAGAGAGGACTGGCAAGGATTTTCTGTGAGCAACTCGCTCCTTTACGGCGCAACGGCAAGGGGGATAGGGAGATTGAAGAGATGGGGAGATGGAATTTAGAGGAGACAGTCTTACAGAAACCATTATTCAATGTATCATAGAAGTACACCGGGAGTTGGGTCCCGGATTTCTTGAGAGCGTGTACCGCAAAGCTCTTGTGATTGAATTGCAGAGAAACAACCTAAATGTCGAAGAAGAAAAAGAAATTCGTATCTATTACAAGGAAGCATTGGTAGGGACTCATCGCCTGGATATAGTGATAGAAAACTTAGTAATCATTGAACTGAAAACAGTAGAATCTCTGAGCAAAGCGCATTATGCTCAGATTAAGTCATATCTCAAGGCAAGCGGCTGTAAAATTGGCTTGCTGGTGAATTTGTTAAACGACAAGGCGGATTTCCGGCGAATAGAAATGCCGGAATAAATCTCATCCATCTCGTCCATCCCCCTATCTCCCTTTCCGTGAAGTGTGGATGGATAAAAGGTATTTGCTATGTACTACGATGTAATTATGGCGGGCTTTGGCGGGCAGGGAATACAGATCATCAGCCAGATAGTGGCAGTCGCCGCGATCAAGAAGGGGCTGGGAGTGACCTACCTGCCCTCGTACGGCGTCGAGAAACGCGGCGGGCGAACCAACGTGACGCTGGTTGTGTCCGACGAGGAGATAGGATCCATGGTCACGAACACCCCCTTGTCGATCATCGCCATGGACACGATCGCGCTCGAAAAGTACCAGCCCATGGTAGCCCCCGGCGGCCTCGTCATCGCGAACACGAGCCTCATCCCGGAGGATCTCCTCTCGCGCACCGACGTAAAGAACCTCCCGCTTCGCTGCAACGAGGAAGCGATCGCCCTGGGCAGCGCAAAGGTGGCGAACATGATTGCGCTGGGCGCCTTCATCGAGCGCGCCCACTTCCTGGATCTCGCCGACGTGGAGGGAGTCATGGAAGAGGTGGTGCCCGAGCGGCTCAAGAAGACCATCCCGGGCAACCTCAAGGCAATCCGCCGCGGCATGGATCTCGCCGCGAACGGAAAGGCTTAGGCGAAACTCCCGAAACCTCACGCCAAATCACTTGACGACTTTTCGCGCCGTGTATATATTGTGTATACGGGGACTGCGATGGTCAAGAAGTTGATACAACACGGCAACAGCTCGGCGCTCATAATCGACAAGGCGATCATGGAATTGCTGGACATCGACGCAAACACGCCGCTCGAGATCTCCACCGACGGGAAAAGCCTCATCATCTCTCCCGTCCGCTCGGCGACCAGGGAAAAGCGGTTCAGGAGCGCGCTCGAAAAGGTGAACCGGAATCATGGCACGACGTTGAAGCGCCTCGCCGAATAACAGCCCGCTATGCCCGAATTTCTCACTCTCGCCGAGGTAATCCGGATACACCGGGACCAGGTGACGCGCTATGGCGGAAATCCAGGCATCCACGATCTCTCGCTGCTCACTTCTGCGCTCGCGATGCCCGAGGCGATGTTCGGCGGAAAATTGCTCCATGAAAATCATTTCGAGAGAGCCGCGGCATACGCGTATCACATCTGTCAGAATCATCCATTCATTGACGGGAACAAACGGGTGGGACTTGCGGCGGCCCTGGTATACCTGGAAATCAATGGGATCGAAATCACCGACACCGGAGAAGAACTTTACGGGATGATGATGGAAACCGCGAGCGGGAGAATGGGAAAAGCCGGGATTGCCGCCACATTTAAACGACTCGCGAATTGACCTGCCTCTGAAAAGCGCTGTTGTCTCGAAGAAGCCCGTTTCCACCGCATGAACGGCACGCGCCGGGCCTTGGACCCGATAGCGGACGCATGCCGTTCACTCCCGCAACTCCCCATATTCCAAATGGGGCCGGGGGGATTACCTGAGCCCCTGCACCGACGCGTCCTTGTCGAAGCTCACTACGACCTCGTAGGTGATCTCCTTCTTGCCGTGCGCGGGGACCTCCAGCTTCCACTTCCTGAGCCCGTGGGCGTAGTCCGACGACTTCTCGTATTCCTCGTCCTTGATATAGGGGACCGAGAGGCCCTGCACCTCGGCCTTGATCTTCTCGTTGCGCGAAACGGGTATATTGTCCACGACGGTGATCGCCGCCTGGGACGGCAGCTGGTTTTCGATCGTGAGCTTGTAGGTATACACGATTCTCCTGTTCCCTCCAAAAAGCCCCGAGGTGTCCTCGTACTTCTTCACCAGTTCCTTCTGTGACGTTATGCGCGATTCAAGGCCCAGGGCGACCGTCTCCTCCTTGCCCCTGGGAGTGAAGGGAATCTGGGCCTTGCCCATGAACTCGTTCTCAAGGAAGATCTGAGCCTCGCCCGCGAGCCAGGGGAGCTGGGTGGAATTGCCCACTTTTACCTTGAGGAAGCCTTCGCGCGCCTTTGCGGGCACCACCTCGTAGTAAAACTGGACCTTGTCGCCTTCCTTGAGCGTGTATTCCTGCATGTACTTTTTCTGCATCTTTGTGGTCGATGCGATGCTCTGCTCGAGCGGCATCGCGATCTCCATGAAGGGCCCCCTGTCGCTCACCTCGGCCTCGGGGACGGGGGCGTAGTCCTCTTCGTTATTGCCTCCGCCGTTCTTCTTGGGAGCGTAGGCCTTCTTCTCTTTGGCCATCGCGATCCCGGTGGAGGCGTAATCGGCCGCACCGGCCGCGCCCTCGTAATATTTCGCGCGGTCATGGTACAGGTCCAGGAACCAGCCGGCAAGCTCGGGCGGACGGATCGCCTGGACAGGCGAGCCCGTGGACAGCGCGAGCTGGACGGTCTTCCAGTCCTCGCCCGTGTGCTGGTAGATGTCCGCGAAGACGAGCAGGGTGATGGACTTGTTCTCGTGGCTCGCGCGTACGTCATAGAGCATCTTCCACGAGGTGTCGGGAATGATGTAGCTGAAGGTAAAGAGCGCCGCCGCGTCCCGTGATGAGAACACCTGGACCACGAAGCGCTTCTCGATGTCGATCTTTTCCGTAGGCTCGTTCAGGAGCTTTCGCCGCTGCGCGTACTTGTCCGAGGTCTGCGCGAACTGCTGGACGTTCATCGCGGCGCGGTTTTCCAGCACCGCCTTGTTGAGCGACTGGTAGTTGTCGTAGTAGTCGTAGCCCGCGATCTGCTGGAGCTCGAACTCGAGCTGCTGGATCTGCTTGCCCAGCTGCTCGCGCGCCTTCTCCGTCTCGCGCCTCTGGGCGAGGAGCTGGCGTCGCTTCTCGCTCACGTAGTTGAGCGTGTCGTTCCACACGCCTACCTGCGGGATGCGCGTGGCGAGCTCCTGCGACGCCGTCTGCGTGGTGAAGGTCACGATGGAATTGATGAAGTCTTCCTGCGACTGGATGGTCTTGAGCACGTGCACGTACTCAAGGTCTTTTTCGTGGAGCGCGTCAAGCCTGGCCTCGATCTCCGCTACGTTCTGCTGGTGCTTGGAAAGGAGCGCCTTTTTCTCGACCTCGATGCTCATGATCTTGCCCTCGAAATCTTTAGGCAGCGCGCCCTTCGCCGACCAGTCGTGCAGGGTGCTGGGCAGCCCCGCCAGCACCAGCGTGTTTTCGCCCCTCTTCAGGGAGACCTGCGCCTGGCGCGTGATGAGCGCCTGGTTCTGGTAGAGCTTCACCGAAACGATCTGGCTCCCGGTGACGATCTCCTCGGCGGCCGGCGCCGCGAACGAGGTGCCGAGGACGAGAGCCGCTACGCATAACGCGATTCTACATGCCTGTTTCATAATAACGCTCCTTGTATTCCCGCTGCAGGGTGCCGCGATAGATTGGTACCGGCGGTAGTAAACTACCCGGAAAACGCGTTCCTGTCAAATATTATACATTCAATCCATATGATCACCACTATCGGCATTTTGTTACACGGTTGCCCTCTCTTAAACCCCGTCTTTCCGCTTGACGTTGGTCCCGGAGCATGATAGGCTTCCAGCGGCATTGGGCATTCATGTATTACGTCCGGATTTGCCGTCAGTCAACGAAGCTTCTCCGGGGCGCGTACCGGCCCAATCCGCAGAAGTGAACCACGCACCGCCTGAAGGCGGTGGCTTCGTGTCCGGCTAAAGCCGGC
>CALMJO010000344.1 GCA_937864375.1 uncultured Spirochaetota bacterium | reverse complement strand
CGGGAGCACCCCCCCTAGTCCTATGCCGGTGAGCGCCCTGAGCACGAACATCTGCTCGTAGTTCTGCGCGAAGCCGGTGAGGAGGCAGGGGACCTCTCCCATGAGGACGACCGCCATGAAGAGCTTTTTCCTGGAGAGCCGGTCGGTGAGGTAGCCGGTGAAAAGCGTCACGACGCCCCCCAGCAGCCAGAAGCCCATCGCGATCCTCCCGCCCAGGAGCATGTCGCGCTCCAGCTCGTTCATGCCGAAGTCAAGCGCGATCTTCGACAGGTTCGGGGCCATGAGGTTCTGGTCCGCGAAGAGGAAGAAATTTATGAGGCACAGGAGCACCGCGGCGTAGATGTCCCTGCCGCCCGTCGCGCCCTTTTTTCCCGTGGTTTCAATCGTGTTCATGTGGGTCCTCCTCTCCCTGTCATGGAAACAGCATCGAGCGCGTGAGCCGGCTCGAGGCGATTGCGTCCTTTCCCGCGAGAGCGCGCTCGATTTCGGCCGGGTCTGCCCTGCCGAGCGCCTCCCTGAGCTTTTTCATCCAGAGGACGCTTTCGGCGACCGCGTCCCTCCCGTCCTCGCGGTACGGGAACTGGTCGATGGTGAGCCAGCCGTCGTAGCCGGTGCGCCTGAGCCAGTAGAAGAATTCCAGGTACTCCAGCGTGTGGACGCTTCCCACGATCATGTCGTCGTCCCAGGAGCGGTAGTTGTCGTTCATGTGGATGTGGGCGAGGCGGTTGCCGTACATGGACAGGAGTCCGACGGATTCGGCCGGGTTCTCGTACGCGTACAGCGCGTGCCCGTAGTCGATCACCGCCGCGCAGTTGGGCTCGTTCACCTCCCGGATCACGAGGAGCGCGACGGCCGCGGTGCTCAGGTACGACCTCGTGCGCGGCTCCTTGGGCTTGTACTCGAGCCCCACGGTGATCTCCGGCGCATAACGGCATATCTCGCGGACCGCGTCGGCGAAGCGCCTGCGCTCGGCTACGTAGTCGGACTGGAAGACGTAATCGTAGCCGTCCTGCCCCGGCCACAGCACCACGAGCGGGCACCTGAACGCGCGCGCCGCGTCGACCGCGCGGAAGCACAGGTCGATCGCCTTCCTCCTCGTTTTCGCGGACACGGATGAGAACGAGCCCTGCCTGAATTCGGGGTCCGAGAAGAGGTCCGGGTTCATCGACACGGGAACGAGCCCGGTGCGGGCGAGGTGCCGTCCAATCTCCGTCTTGTTTTCCAGGAAATCCGCGTTCACCACGAGGTCCACGCCGGTTATCCCCTCGATGGATGCGACGCGCGTGAAAAGCTCTTCCATTGAATACTGCCTGTCGTACCCGCCGCAATAGCGGTCCGAACAGCCCCCCACGTCCCCCAGGAACACCGAGTACTTGTCCATCGCAATCCTCCTTGGTGCGTGTGTCTGCCTACATCGTCAGCGTGATCGCCGCGCGCCCGCGCGCGCGCACCGGTATGGCCCATACGCCGTTTCCGCAATCACGGGGGGCAACGGCGTCTTTCCCGCACTGTGCGCGCTTTGGCGCGCCGGGAAGCGCGAGGAACAGCTCGCCCTCGACGTCGCGCTTCAGGTCGCGCAGCGTAAGTGAGACCTTTTTCCCCTTGACGGAGAAGGAGGCGATCTCGGCGCCCTGCGAGATGTGAATGGCGCTTCCCGCCAGGAATGCGCCACCCGTTTGAAGCGTTATGCGCAATAGCTTGCATCCGTGCGCGGGGATCGATCCCAGGTCGATCACGCCTCCCTTCGCGCGGGAATACGTGCCCGCCCAGAAGTCGCCCACCATCATGTCCGTCCCAGGCGCTATGCCGAGCGTCCCCGTGTCGAGCGACATGCGCCGCGCGAAGTCCTTCCAGTTGAAGACCGCGACCAGGCGCCATTCGCCCCACGGCGCTTTCATGGAAACATCGTAAACCTCGGCCATCTCCCTCTCGAGCAGGTCGACGGGCCTGCCGCCGGGGCTCAGCGTGGGGCAGAGCAGCGAAACGATCTTCTGCTGTTCGGGACCAAGCCTCGTGAGATCGTCGCTGTTGATCACCAGCCCCCCCAGGAGGCCTATGAGGCTCACGTTGCTCCGGATCTCGTGAGACGTGAGCCGCGTGTCGTAGTCGCGCACCATGAGGCAGTCCGGGTCGCTCCACCACCAGCGCCGGTGGAGCGCGCTCAGGTTGATCGTGTGGCGCACGTTGTTCCGCAGCGACATGATGCCCGTTTCATTCTTGATTATGGGCGTGGCCCACTTCATGTTCCAGAGGTAGGGGGTCCAGTTGGGCGCGGTGTCGGGGCCAATCCGCATCGCGTCCACGATCCCGATGCACGGTCCAAAGGGGCTGCCGCATCCCAGGAGGAATGTGTCTTCCCCTATGCCCGCGCGGATCGCCTCCATGCCCATGCGGTAGGCGCGGGCGCGCGTCACCTTGGGATCCTTGCGCACTCCCGCCAGGGCGCCCGCGTAGGTGAAGTCGGTCTTCACGAAGCCAAAGCCCCATTTCTTCACCACGGTCGACGCCAGCTCCTTCATCCACGCGCGCACCTCGGGATTGGTCGCGTCCAGGGAGTGCCCGTAGAAGTTCCAGAAGTAGCCGCTCTCTATGGGCTTTCCCGCGCGGTCCTTGACGAGCCAGTCCGGGTGCGCCTTCGCGAGCTTTGAGTTAGGGTCCGCCACGAACGGGGCGAGCCAGAGCCCCGCGGTGAAGCCCTTTTTCCTTACGCTCGCGGCGAGCGCTCCCAGGCCCGCGGGGAACTTCTCGTTGCAGTCGTACCAGTCCCCCCAGGCGGACTGGTAGCCGTCGTCGAGCTGGACGGTCCCGAAGGGGATGGTGTCCCGGATGCTCTCGATCACGTTCAGGTTCTGGGTGAAGAGCTTTTCGGTGATGTTGTGGAAGTAGTGGTACCAGTGCGTCCACTTGACGGGCGGAAGGACGGGCACGCGGGCCTTCATCTGCCGCGCCGTCGCCTCCGCGTAGTCGCGCGCCGGCTCGGCGTGCGGAAGCGCAAGGAGCTCGATGAAGCCCAGCTCGGACTCGAAATGGTCGCCGGGTTCCATGAGGATGCCGTCGGCCTGCGCCATGAGGATGAGCGCGTTCCTGCCCGCGCGGCAGTCGGCGTAGACCTGGCCGAACTGGTTGGCGGTGGACACGAAGCCCGCGACCGCGCAGGCCCTTGCGCCCGACAGGATCGCCCAGCCCTCGCTGTAGAACCGGCCCTTCGCGCGTGGTATGGGCGTGGTGGGGTTGAAGTACATCTTGCCCACGAAGGGCTTGATGAGCGTGCTCACGTCGCGCTGGCGCGCCGTGCGAAGCCCGCTGTAGCACCAGTCGTGCCACCCCACCTTGAAGAAGGAGCACTCCCCGCCGTCGGGTCCCAGCGCGACGCTTCCGCCCCCGTCCGGGCGCGCATCGAGGAGCGTGATGCAGTCCAGGTGGATGGGCGCGCGGCCCGTGTTCTCGACGCCGCAGCTCAACAAAATAAAGGGCCGCCCGTCGTAGATGCGCGCGGT
>CALMJO010000343.1 GCA_937864375.1 uncultured Spirochaetota bacterium | reverse complement strand
TACACCTCTCTATTCGTCGGCAGCGTCAGATGTGTATAAGAGACAGGCCCATGCGAGCGTGTCGGTCCCCATATCGAGCCTGTGCACCGTCTTCGCCGAGTCCGAGGTAATCTCGCTCATCGCGAAGGGCGAGCCGCGCGAGAACATCGTCGCGGGGATACACGAGTCGGTAGCCGCGCGCGTGTCGGCGCTCGCGCGCAAGGTGGGCGTGAGGGAGCCCGTCATGATGACGGGCGGCGTCGCCAAGAACCCCGGCATCGTGAAGGCCCTGGAGGAAAAGCTCGGGGTCTCCATCATCGTCCATCCCACCGCCCAGGTGAACGGCGCCATAGGCGCGGCTGTCCTTGCCAGGGGCGTGTAAATCACGCTCCCCCCTTGCCCCCCGGAGGGGGGTAAAGTCTTGACCTTTTGCCTGAAGTATGCAAATAAGTATATAAATGGAAGTCCCCCTCTGGGGGATTCAGGGGGCTGGCGAAGCAGGCAAATGGCATATCGAGAAGCTTGGTAATCGGCACGAAGTGAATATGCCGTTATCCCCCCAATCTCCTCCCATCGCCCCATCCCCTATTCTTACACGTCGTAATGCTTTTTCTGCACAGCACATCAATGGCGATTAACGGAGGTTTTCATGGTTTTTCCGCAGATGGGCAAGGGCTTCCTTTTTGGCGCGGCGAGCGCCTCCTACCAGATTGAGGGCGCCGCGCGCGAGGACGGAAAGGGGCTTTCAGTGTGGGACGAGTTCGCGCACAGGAAGGGAAAAGTCCGCAAGAACCAGAATGCGGACACCGCCTGCGACCACTATCACCGTTACGCGGAAGACGTCGCCCTCATGAAAGAAATGAACCTCCAGGCCTACCGCTTCTCGATTTCCTGGCCGCGCGTCATGCCTGAGGGCCGCGGCGCCGTCAACGAAAGGGGACTTGATTTCTACGAGAGGCTCGTAGACGAGCTCCTGAAAAACGGCATAACCCCCTGGCCTACGCTCTTCCACTGGGACCTGCCGCTCGCCCTGCAGAAAAGCCACAAGGGATTCGCGAACCGCGTCACGGCGGACCTGTACGCGGACTACGCCGGGGTCGTCGTAAAAAAGCTGGGCGACCGCGTGAAAAACTGGATCACCGTCAACGAGCCCTGGGAGTTCTCGTGCTTTGGCCACCTCATCGCCAAGCACGCGCCGGGGCGCATGTCGTTTCGCGCATTCTTCCATGTGATGCATAACCTGCTCCTCGCGCACGGGAAGGGGATGCAGGTGATACGCGCGCTCGCTCCGGACGCGAAGGCGGGGATCACCATAAGCATGACCCCGGTGCACCCGCTCACGGAAAGCCCCGGAGACGCGCGGGCGGCGAAGCTCGCCAACCAGTTCATGAACCACATCACGCTGGGGCCCCTGTATAAAAAGGAGTATCCCCAGCCGCTCTGGAAGCGCGCCCGGCCCTTCCGGCCGGCGATACGTCCCGGCGACATGGATCTCATCGCCATGGAGGCCGACTTCGTGGGGCTAAACTATTACAGCACCGAGCAGGCGAGCCGCGCGTGGTACATGCCCGTCATCCAGGCGAACATCACAGGGGCGGACGTTCCCGACGCGCAGTACGTAGACGAAAACGGCGAACAGCGCACCAGCATGGGATGGAAGATCAGGCCGCAGGGGCTGTACGAGTGCCTGGACATCATCCGGAGGGAGTACGGGAACCCGGTGGTCTACATCACCGAGACCGGCGCGGCCTTCGACGACACGGTCGCGCCCGACGGCGCCGTCCACGACGCGATCAGGATCGATTTTCTCACCCGCTACCTGAACGAGGCGCGCCGCGCGATGGACGACGGCTCCCGGCTCAGGGGAGTGTTCGTGTGGTCGCTCACGGACAACTTCGAGTGGGCCGCGGGCTTCGACAAGCGCTTTGGCCTCATCCACGTTGATTTCGCTACACAGAAGCGCGTCATCAAGGACTCGGGGCTCTGGTACCGGGACCTGATCCGCGCGACGGATTGATCCGGCATGCATCCGGTGGACCTGTTCGTGCAGCCGCCGGAGTGAAGCAAGCGCCTTTGCGATGGGAGCGGCACGGGTTGCGTGTTCGATTCCAGGCGGCCGGAAAACGCTGGGACAAGTTGAATTGCGGCGGCTCAGTCACGGCCGGGATAGGCCGACGCAAGAAATTTCCGGAATTCGTCCTCCGGTACCATCGACCCGCCGGTCGTCCACACGAGATGCGTGGGCGCCCCTCCTGCTTCCAGCCCGAGCGACGCGAGCCAGGAAAGACCTTCTTCCCGCGTCCCGAGCATTTCCGGACCCGCGAACCCGGCAGCGGCCGAGGGTTCGATC
>CALMJO010000342.1 GCA_937864375.1 uncultured Spirochaetota bacterium | reverse complement strand
GTAGATCCCGCGCGCCTCCGCGGCGCTCACTCCATCAATGCGCGCGACGATGGGGAGGATGGCCCGGGCGTCAACATCGGACTCCACCGCGGATGACGCGGGCGAGGTAATGCGGTAATTTTCATTCATCTCCCGGGTGAGGACCCCGTAGGCGATGGCGACGGTCCCCGCGCCCACGATCCCCACGGCGATGGCGCACACGACCAGGATCGCGCGGGGAGCGTTGCTGAAGATATCCCTGGCGACTTTCACGACTCGTGCTCCTGTCATGGCGCTCTCCTATGAAACGACCACGCCGTCGGAGAGCGTGATCGTTCGGTGGATTCCCTCCACGGCGTTCTTTTCATGCGTCACCATCACCACGGTGCGGCCCTCCCGCGAGAGCTCCCTGAACAGGCCCAGCACCGCGTTCGCGGTGTGGGTGTCGAGGTTGCCCGTGGGCTCGTCGGCGAGGATGAGCGGCGGGTCGTTCGCGAGCGCCCGCGCGATCGCGGCCCGCTGCTGCTCGCCGCCGGAGAGGGCGCTGGGCAGCTTTCCCGCGTGCCGGTCTATGCCCATCCGCGCGAGGAGCTCCCCCGCCCTCTTCGCGCGCGTGCCCCTGAAGCGGCGGGCGAACTCCATGGGAAGCATCACGTTTTCAAGTATGGTGAGCGTGGGAAGGAGCTGGAAGAACTGGAACACCATGCCCACGGTTGTCCCGCGCCAGGCCGCGGCCTGCTCCTCGTTCATGAGGTGGACGGTCCTGCCGTCCACGATGACCGCGCCCTCGGTGGGGCGGTCGATTGCCGCGAGCATGTTGAGGAGCGTCGATTTGCCGCTCCCCGATCGTCCCATGACGGATACAAACTCCCCGCGCGCCAGGCCTACGCTCACCGAGTTGAGCGCGGTAAAGGATCCGTCGCCGACGGGAAAGCGCTTGGTAACTCCCTCCAGTTTGATAAAGCCGGCGTCCTGCCAGTACTCCCGTGCGTCCATGTCGTGCCTCCAATAATCGGAATGTGTCGTGAATGTACACCGGTGGAGCGCAGCTTGTCGTCTTATCCTATAAAGCGAGACGCGGAAACGCTATTTTTTTTGCAATTCGAAGTAGCGGGAGGGGGTAAGGCCCGTCATGCGCTTGAATACCTTGTTGAAGGTTGGCTTTGAATTGAATCCCGCCTCGAAGGCGATATCGAGCAGCGTGAATCCTTCTCCGCCCGCTCCGGCGAGGAGGCGCTTCACCTCTTCCACGCGGTAGGCGTTGATGAGCTCGGAGAAGTTCTTCCCGCTGTTTTCGTTGATCGCCTGCGAGAGCTTGTAGGACGCCGTCTCCAGGCGCGCCGCGAGGACCGACAGCGAGACCTCGGGGTCCGTGAAGGGACGCTCGCTTTCCATGAGCGCGCAGAGCCGCTCGTGGAGCGCCCTGGACGAGGCTTCATCGAGGGGCGAGTTCCTGTACCGTTCCGCGGGGCTTTCCGCTGGCAGCGCGATGAGACGGTCCATGCCCGCTCCCAGCGCCCGGAACCCGATGGCGAACACGAGCGCGGAGGCGAGGATGCTAAGCACCTCGTTCAGCACGGCCGGGCCGCCGTGGAAATACCAGAACAGGAGAGGGACCGACGCGAGATAAAGAATTCCCAGGCCGGCCATGAGGGCGTACAGCCAGGCGAAGTCGGCGGATACGTCGATCGCGATCTCGTCCCTTACATGCGCCCGCCAGCGGGTCACGAGCGTGTGGCACCGCGAGAGGTACGCGAGGAACTGCAGTACGGCGACGAGCACGAACACGCGGCCGAAGCTGACGCCGGCCGCGGGGCCGGCGCACATCGATCCCTCTCCCGGCGCGATTCCCGAAAGGTAGAGGAGGACGGCGCCCGCGAACGGCGCCGCGTGCAGGAGGTCGTACGGCCTGAATGCCTTTCCCGAGCCCGCGAGGTTTCTGCAGAAGATGTAGAGCAGCGGGCCAAAAAGCAGCTGCGACGGCTCGATGACGCGACCCCCGGCCGGGAAGGACTCGAGCCTTATGATGCTCACGATCGTTTGCGAATGCCCGAGGCTCAATGAAAACGCGGCGAGCAGTCCCGCCAGCGGCAGCTTGACGCGCGGCTTCCGCCCCGACGCAATGACGAGCGCCGTCAGGAAGATCCCCTGCACGAAACCCGCGAACACCACGAGATTAATAATGGATTCCATGTGCCGCTTATTTGTACGCGCGCCCGTGCGCGCCCCCGCCTAGCTGTCCAGTTCCTTCCTGATGGCAAGCCCGATCTTCTCCATGATGTAGGGCTTCCGTACGTACGATCCGGCGCCCAGGGCCTGGGCCTCCCTCACGCGGTCGGTCTCGGAGAACCCGCTCACGATGATCGCCTTCTGGCCTGGCTTGATCTCCCTGACCCGCCTGAATGTCTCCAGGCCGTCGATCCCCGGCTCCATGATCATGTCGAGCACCAGGATATCGGCCTTGTTGCCCTTCAGGTATTCAATCGCCTCCTCGCCGCCGGCGACCGCGTGGACCCGGTACCCGAGCCGCTGGAGCATGATAGTCGCAACCTGCCTCTGGCCCTGGACATCATCGACCACAAGCACGCTCTCCCCGCGCCCCATGAACTGCTCGACCGGGATCTCCTGATGGTCTATTGCCGGCTTCTCCCGCGTTACGGGAAAGAAAAGCGTGAAACAGGTCCCCTCTCCCACGGCGCTCTGCACGTCGATGTAGCCCTCGTGGTCCTTGACCGTGCCCCAGACGATCGCCAGCCCCAGGCCCGTTCCGCTTCGTCCCATTTTTTTCTTGGTGTAGAACGGCTCGAAGATCTTGTTGATATCGTCGGGCCCAATGCCTCCCCCGTTATCCGAAATCGAGAGGACCACATAGTCCCCTTCCTTCACCGCGTCATATCCCTGGAGGGGATTGTCGAGGTACCGGTTCTCCATCCTTAGAACCACTTCACCCTTTCCATTGATGGCCTCGGCCGCGTTGGAGAGCAGGTTGAATATCGACTTTTCCAGGTGGACGGGAGAGCCCATAATATAGAGCAAATCCGTTTCGATTTCCTCGCGGAAGCTCACGGCGGGATGATGGTTCTTCAGCCTGTCGAATTCGGGTGACCTGAGAACGTTCGACACAGTCGCGCCAAGGTCGACGACCGCGGAGACGGTTACGCCCCTGCGTGCCAGCGTCAGCAGGTCCTGGATGATCGCCGCGCCTTTTTCCGTCGAGTAGAAGATGTTGTTGACGTAGGATCGCAATTCGCTTCCCTCGGGGACCATCTCCTTCATGAGCTCCGAGTACCCCATGGAAACGCCAAGGACATTATTCAGGTCGTGGGCGACGCCCCCCGCCAGGTGCCCCAGCGCTTCCATTTTTTCGGACCTGTTCAGGCGCTCCCTCAGCCGGTGGCTCTCCTCCTGCGCCGTCCTCCGGTCGGTGATGTCGCGGCAGATGGCGAAGATGCGCATGGCCCCGTCCCGCTCGACCAGCGTCGCGTGGATCTCGATGGGTATGGTCCTCCCCTGGGAATCGACGTAGTCGAGCTCCAGGTTCCTCACGTGGCCCTCTTCCCTGCAGCGCCGGACCGCGTCCGCGTTCTTCTCCCTGTCGGCGGGCGAGGTCCACTCGAGCACGCTCTTGCCGATTATCTCCCCCAGCTCCGCATTCCCGGTGAGCCGCACGTATTCCGTGTTGGCGTCCAGCACCTTCCCCTCTCCGTCCACGATGACGAACCCGGTGTTCGTGGTCTCCACCAGCGCATGGTACTGCATCTCGCTCTTGCGTAAGGCTTCCTCAGCCAGGATGCGGTCCGCGATCTCCTTCTTGAGCTGCCGGTTCATCTCCTCCAGGTTGAAATAGTTCTTTATGAGGTAGATGACCGCGGGAGTGATCAGGGAGGTGACGACGAACGAGTCGCTGCATCCGATCAGGATAAGGTCGAGGTCAACGTACCCCCACCACAGCAGGCTGTTGACCAGGTTCATGGCCGCGGTAAAAAGCTGGGAAGAAAGCGTTACGATGACAAAAAAAATCCACGGCCACCGGGGATGGGCGAATATAATGGAGGTGAGCACGCGAATGTTCAAAGGAAAGCACCTCGTCGGTCATCGTCTGCATCAAGATTATCTCCTGACCCGGTAATATCCAGAATTTCAGCCACGTTTTCGCCGCTCGCCGCTATGGGAACGCATAGCTTAAAATCATGATCATCGCTCATCCGGTCTTCAAGGCATGCTCATGGAAAATGCCAATTCATGGAGTTCATTGCCTGCAGGATGAGTGAAACAATCAGCTGTGTCAACGCGGTTTTATTGATTGACGCGGCGCCCGGTGCCGTATTTAACTGGCATTATCATGAACTTCATTCATTTGATGAATATGGTTCATTTCGACGGGCCCATTCCTGTTTATGACAGAATTCCCGTGAAACCGGCATGCGGCATGGGGCCCCGGCTCGCGCGGCCGGGATTAAGCCGTAATGCCATGATTCATTCACTTATAACCAGGAGGCGAAAGTCCTGTATACCGATTTAAAGGACAAGACGGCGCTCATTACCGGCGCGGGCAAGCGCTCGGGTATGGGGTATGCCATCGCGGACAAGCTGGCGTCATGCGGCTGCCGCATCGTCATAGCCGACCTTGGAAGGCCTGATGCCGACCTCGTAGTGGGGACCGGCACCGCCGATTCCATGCGTGCAATTGCCGACGACCTTCGCGCGCGGCACGGCGTGGAAACAATGGCCGTGAACCTGGACGTCACAGGCACGGCCTCGGTCGAGGCCATGGCCCTCGCGGTAAAGGAGCGCTTTGGCGGCCTGGACGTTCTCTGCAACAACGCCGGTGCGGCTTTTGGCGTCCCCAATGCGGTCATCACCTACGGGTAGACCGAATGGCTGAAGACCGTGGACGTGAACCTGCACGGCACCTTCCGGGTTTCAAAGGCGCTCGCCCCCCTCATGACGGGCAGGAAGGCCAGCATCATCAACACGGCCTCGCGGGCGGGGAAGTTCCCGGCGATGTTCAACGGGGCCTACGCGGTCGCCAAGGCCGGGGTGGTAATGGCGAAGGAGCTGGGCGGAATGGGTATCCGGGTGAACGCCATCTGCCCGGCGCAGATCCGCACCGATCTCCTCGACTGGCAGCTGGATCTGGAATCAAAATTCCTGGGCTGCACCGTGGAGGACAGGGAAAGGGAGATGTGCGCGGCGATACCGCTCGGGCGGATAGGCACGATCCAGGAGATGGCGGACCTCGCGGCCTTCCTCGCCTCCGAGGAATCGCGCTACATCACCGGCCAGGCCATCAACCTCTGCGGCGGGCAGCTCATGGAGCTGTAGGCGCGCGGACCGGGCTGGCACGAGATCGGACAATTTACTCAAAGGAGAGGGGCATGATGGAAGCGGGACGCTACGACATTTCTCAGTTCAACCAGATCGGGATCGCGGTACGCAGCGTGGAGGAGACCGCGCAGTTTCTCGAGAAGAGCTTTGGAATCAAGGTGCTCATCATTCCCATGCCGCAGGCGCACGCCGTGCTCCGCGGCCGCGAGGTGAGCTTCACCACGAAGATCGGACTTGCGCGCGTGGGGAACATGGACGTGGAGTTCATGGAGATGGTCGAGGGCGAGCACGTCGTGAAGGAGTTCATCGACAAACACGGCCCCGGCATCCACCACCTGGGAGTGTACGTGGACGACCTGGACGCGGCCGTGGAGAAGTGGACGGCGTCCGGGGGAAAGCTCGTCCAGAGGACGCAGCACCCCAGCGGGATCGGCACGGCCTTCCTTGACACCGAGGGCGCGCTGGGCAATATCTACATTGAGCTGATCAAGTTCTAGCGGGCCATGCCGCGCCGCGGCGACCATCAGACAGATGGAGCATAACGGTCAAGGCAATGGGAAAGATGGGATAAGTGCCCCGTTCCAGCACGAAAACAGGTATTGTTATGCATCTCCCTGCACTATTCTAAGCGACCGCGGTTTCGTCCGCAACGTGTGGTCACCCTGAGCGGAGTCGAAGGGCGACCTTTATCGAGGATACGGATTCTTCTTCAGCATGGTTCGACGGAGTTTATCCCGAGTACCGCCGAGGGGCTCACCATGACCATAATAGCATGAATTTTTATGCTTTCTGGATGACGGCCCGCCGTCATGCAAAACTTACACGTCGCCAGGAGGAAACACATGGATTTCACCAATAAAACCGTATTCATCACCGGGGGCTCGAGCGGCATAGGGCTCGCCTGCGCGAAGTACACCGCGTCCCGCGGCGCGAGCGTCGCCATCTTCGCGCGTGACAAAAAGAGGCTTGCCGCGGCCCTGGCCGACATCGAGTCATGCCGCACCGGACAGGGCCAGAAGTTCATGGGATACCCGCTCGACGTGGCGGACAACGCCGCCGTGGAGCGCGTCATGAAGAAGGCCGTGAAGGAGACCGGGGACCCGTTCATCCTCGTCAACAGCGCGGGACTGGGCGGTGCCTTCAACTTCGAGGAGCTTTCCTTTAAGCGCTTCGACGACACCATGAAGATCAACGTGTACGGAACGCGCAACGCCACGGCGGCGCTCGTCCCGTTCATGAAAAAGGCGGGGGGCCATATCGTGAACGTGTCCTCGATGGGCGGGTTCATTGGCGTGTTCGGGTACACGGCATACAGCGCGTCCAAGTTCGCGGTCGTGGGCTTTTCCGAGTGCCTCCGGGCCGAGCTCAAGCGCTACGGCATCAACGTGAGCGTGCTCTGTCCCCCCGACACCGACACGCCCATGATGCGCACACAGGGCGCGGCAAGGCCAAAAGAAACCATCGCGATTGCGGGTAACGCCGGATTGAAGACCGCGGAGTACGTG
>CALMJO010000341.1 GCA_937864375.1 uncultured Spirochaetota bacterium | reverse complement strand
CCCCGGCGCCTGAGGGGCGGGGAGGGGCGGAGCCGCGAGGCGGAAAGGGTTTCGCACCCTCCCCGCCTCGCGAAGCATCCCCCGCCAAGGGGCAATAAAAGCCCTCCATGAGACGTCCACCGATTCAGTTTCAATGCTGGCAGTGCACCGTTATGCGCGATTAGAAAAGTGCGCAGAATCGGCCCCCTACCCCTTCTTCTTCTTTTTCGCCTGCCAGGGAGAGGGCCTCCCGGCGTTGGGCTTCCCCTTGCCGTGGCCCTTGGCCTTGCCCTTTGACTGGCCCGGGGCCTTCTTGTCGTGGTAGACGAGCGGGCGGTTGCGCACCGTGTACTCCTTGAAGGCCTGCACGATCATCTCCGCCTCCGCGAAGGGGACGGTGAGGAAGGAGAAGCTGTCCTTCACCACGATGCCCTTGATGAGCTCCTCGTCCACCTCGGCTTCCTTCCTGATGAGCTTGAGGAGCTTGCGCGGCGTGAGGCCGTCGTTCGTTCCCTTGCTCACGAAGATGCGCGTCCTGCCCGTGCGGTCCACCGGGGCAGCTGTGTCCCCCAGGTCGCGGACCTCGCTGTAGCGCGTGCTGTCGAGTTCGTCGCGGAGCGTATGCCGTATGAGCGCGGCGAGCGCCTCGACGGGATCGTGCCCCTCCATGAGCTCGCGCGCGGTGTCCAGGTACCCGCGGTGCTCGCCCTTCCCGATGAGCGCGGCGAGCTCCAGCGCGATGCGGTTCTTCTTCGCGCCTATGACCTCGGCGATCTTCGGGAGGCGCTTCTTCCGGATGGACGACTTCGTGATCGTGATGATCGACTGGAGCTTCCGGTATTCCGACGGGCTTATGAAGGTGATCGCGATGCCCTTCTTCCCCGCGCGCCCGGTGCGGCCGATGCGGTGCACGTATGCGTCCGGGTCTTGCGGGAGCGAGTAGTTGATCACGTGCGTGAGGTCGGCGACGTCGATGCCGCGCGCCGCCACGTCGGTGGCGACGAGGATGGTCGTGTGGCGCTTGCGGAACTTGTCGAGCGTCCTTTCGCGCTGGTTCTGCGAGAACTCGCCGTGAAGTCCCTCGGCGTCGTAGCCGCGGTCGATGAGCTTGCCCGACAGCTCGTCCACGTCGACCCTGGTGCGGCAGAACACGAGCCCGTAGAATTCCTCCTCGATGTCGATGATCCGGCAGAGCGACTCGAAGCGGTCCGCCTGGGCGACCTCGAAGTAGATCTGGTCGATCTGCTCCACGGTGAGCGCGTCCCTTTTCACGCTGATGGTGACGTACTCGTGCATGTAACGGCGCGCGATCTTCATGATGTGATCCGGCATGGTCGCGGAAAAAAGCAGCGTGCGCTTCGCGGGATTGGTCTGCCGGAAGATCTCCTCGATGTCCTCGACGAAGCCCATGTTGAGCATCTCGTCCGCCTCGTCGAGCACTGCGTACGAAATGTTGTCGAGCCTGAGCGTCTTCCTGCGCATGTGGTCCATGATGCGCCCGGGGGTGCCCACCACGATATCGACGCCCCGGTGGAGCCTCCGTATCTGGTCCTGCATGGACTGCCCGCCGTAGACGGGGATCACCTGCAGCTTCCTGCGGCCCCTGAAGGAGTTGAGCTCCTCGGAGACCTGGATCGCGAGCTCGCGCGTGGGCACGAGTATGATCGCCTGCACGCAGCCCGCGTGCTCGGAGAGCATCTCCATGAGCGGGAGGCCGAATGCCGCGGTCTTGCCGGTCCCGGTCTGCGCCTGTCCTATGATGTCGCGGTCGGTGGTGAGCATGAGGGGGATGATCTTCGCCTGGATCCGGGTGGGCTCCTCGAAGCCGCGCCTCTCGATCTCGCTCAAGGAATGCTCCGAGAGACCCAGGTCCCTGAAGGTTACGTGTTCCATAAATCTTCCTGTGCTGCCGATATTCCGTTGTGCGAAAGCCCGTGAACAATAATTTCCTGCTTTCCTGTTAGAATACGGCGACAAGAGCGGTCCGATGTGGTCGGGGAGAAATGCTGCCGGCGGCGCTGCGTGACCTGGAAAGGCCTGAACTATTTATTCATCTGTCACTACGGTTGATGACCAGAGGCGTCATGGGGGGCTTTTTGTCCAGCGTAATTTTTTTCCTGCCCCCGCACCCCCGAAGGGGCAAGGCGAATTCGTAACCAGTCCCGCGGGCGCCTTTCATGGGGGATGAAGAGATGACGGGGGATCGATGGGATGAAGGCGTAGTGTTCGCCATTTCGAAATCAACGCCCGTATCTCTTCAATTTCATTGATCCCCGCATCTCCCATTTTGGGCGTATTTAAACAGCCCCTGGTTTGTCGTGTGTTCCTTGCCCCCTCCGGGGGTGCGGGGGTGCCTTTGACCCAAACCATTCCTTTATCTCTTCAATCTCATCCATCCCCACCTCCCCCATCAGGGGCGAACCCGGAACTAGTTTCCATCCGCAACCCCTACATCGAAAGCGAGCCCTTCCGGAACTCAGTCGCGCCTATGTGCGCATTTATGAGCACCGGGTACCCCTTCCTGCAGAGCCGCCGGGCCTCCCTGAGCACGCGCGTTATTTCCGACGCTTTCTTTAACAGCAGGCCCTTCCCGCCGAATCCCTCGGCGACTATGTGATAGTCGGTGCGCGCGAGCCTCGTCGCGACGTCGTCGTGAAGATAGGCCACCTGGTCGCGCGCGATCTGCGTCCAGCCGGCGTCGTTGCCCACGAGCGCGATGACAGGCGCCCCGTGGCGCGCGAGCGTGTCGAACTCATGGAGGCTGTATGCGCACGCCCCGTCGCCGTACACGATCCAGACCTCGCTTCCCGGCCGGGCGAGCTTCGCCCCGACCGCGAAGCCCCCGCCAATCCCGAGCGTACCGAACACGCCGGGATCGAGCCACGTGAGCGGCGCGCGCGGGCGCAGGGTGTAGGCTGCCGTCGCCGCGAAGTCGCCGCCGTCCACCACGAGCACGCTCCCGTCCGTCATGAATTCGTTCACTTTCCTGAGCAGCTGCACCGGGTTGATGAAGCCCCCGGCATCCAGGCGCGCCATGGAGTCAATCTGCGCCTCCCGCTCGGCCTGGAGGCCTGCGAGGAATTCCATCCATTCATCGCGCCCGGGAACGGGATGCGCATCGTGCGCGAGCGCGCACAGGAAGAGGAAGGGGTCCGAGTTCACCGCGAGGTCGGGGCGCCTGTTCAGGTAGAGATCGCGCCTGCTGCGGTTGATCGAAAGCAGGCGCGCTGTATGCGGGATGTCGCGCCCGTAATCGAGGCGAAAGTCGGAAGGCATTCCCGCGAGGATCACCAGGTCGGCGCGCTTGAGCGCATCGCCGCGGCGGTGCCGCATCTGCAGGGGATGCTCGACGCCCAGGAGACCGCGCGCCATCCCGGCGAGGTACACGGGAATTCCCAGGGCGCGCACGGCCTGCGCGAGCAGGTGCGCCTTGTCCGGGTGAAGCATTGCCTGGCTGCCTATGATCATGACCGGCCTTTGTGACCGCGCGAGCAGCGCGCGCGCCTTGTTCATGTGAGAGGACTTCACCCCCGTCGCCTCCTGGGCGACCTTGAAGCCCTGCATGTCGTCGAAGGTGCAGGCGAACATGCGGTCCACGTGGCGGCGCAGGTACCAGTCGAGGAGCCTCTCGCGAAGTCCACCGCCCGCATCGGCGCCCTTCACGCCGTACATAGCCCGCACCAGGTCCTCGGCGTAGAGCGTGTCGATGGGACATTCCACGAACACCGGGCCGGGCACGCCGGAGACGGCCGCCTTGAAGGCATGCTCCATGACGGGCATGATGTCGCAGTTTTTCTTTATGGTGAACACGCGCTTCACGACGGGCGCCAGGAGCGCGCGCTGGTCGATGTCTTGAAGGCTGCCCCTGCCCTTGAGGACCGTGGCCGCGGCGCCGCCCAGGAGTATGAGGGGCGACTGGGCCATCTGCGCGTTCTTCACCGCGGTGACGGTGTTCGTGATCCCCGGGCCCGCGGTCACGGCGGCGACACCGGGAATCCCCGTGATGCGTGCCGTCGCGTCGGCGGCGAATACCGCGGCGGACTCGTGGCGGACGTCCACCACGCGAAGCCCTGCCGCCTTTCCCGCTACCAGGAGCGGCGAGATGTGCCCTCCGCAGAGGGTGTAAATGAATTGTATTCCCTGGGCCTTGAGCGCCCTGACGATTATTGTGCCCCCGTCCATGCTCACGCTCCCTCCATCTCTATTCTTCCACGTCGAATCCGGGCACGCACGTCAACAGCAGGGTGAAGAGAGGATTATTACGCAGCGGCATTTAACGAAATAGTGTTTGGGGATGAGCGGATTGTACGCTCCGGTCGCAGGCCGGCAACCAAATCCTTTATCCCCTCAATCTCTTCCATCTCCCCCTCTCCTATTCTTACACGCCGCTATTGAGCGCCCTCCATCACGTGCCGGTCCGGCACCACGCAGGTGAACTCGCCCCTGAACACGGGAACGCCCGCCTTCATGATCTCGACCGCGACCGTGCGCTTCTTCCCGGCGGCCGACGTGGTCTTCGCGCGCGCCGTGAGCACGTCGCCGCTCACGGCGGGCTTCATGAACGAGACGCTCGCCGCGGCGAGGACCACGTTGGGATGGTTTACCGCGAGCATGGCCGCGTAGTCGGCAAGTCCAAAGACGAAGCCCCCGTGCGCCAGGCCGCTCGCGTCGGCGCGCATGACGTCCGTAAGGGCGAGCTCAACGACGCTTTCACCCTCCGCGAGCTCGATTGGAATCCCGCATAACGCGCGCTCGATGAGCGCGTGGGTCTTGATCTCGTGTTCGTACATGGCACTTCTCCTCGCTTGCCGCATGGTATACGAGGAGCGCCGCTTCATCAAGCTTTAATTTTGCGAGCACGAAAGACGTGTAAGAAAGGGAGATAGGGGGATGAGGGGGGATCGAAGAGATGGAGGATTGGTCTCATAACGACCGGCCATCTTGATGGCGGACCGTCATCCCGAAAGCAGTACACTATGAATCTATCATTCTGTTAATGAACCACGAATGAACACGAATTGGATATTCGTGTCGATTCGTGTCCATTCATGGTTAAACCAAGCTATTTCGCATAACATAGCCTGTTTTGGTGTCGGAATAGGGGATCGAGAGATGAGGGGAGATGTAAGAGGTTAAAGATTGGATTACGGCCATGGATTTTCATGCTGAATCCAGCCACCCCATTCCTTATCCCCTCAATCGCCGTTGTCGTTATCTCCCTATCCCCTTTTCCGTTGCCTTAAAGTCTGTCAGCCCTCGATGTACTTGCCGCCGTTTTCCTTGGCGAGCCTCTTTAAAAACTTCTCGTCCTTGTCGTCGCCCAGGCCTATGGTGTTCACTTGGATGCTGCGGCCCTGGTTCATCGCCTTCACCGCCTCGACGATCTGGTCGCCGCCGGCATCGGAGGGATACCCGTCCGAGAGAAAGAAGATGGTGTCGACGCCCGGGATCATGAAGGCGCGCTGGATACCCGCGAGGGCGTTCGTGCCGCCCTGGGTAGAGAGGTTCATCACGAATGCGTACGCCTGCGCCTTGTCGCTCTTGGCCGTGGGCTGGAGATCGTCCTTCCAGGTGCCCACCGCGTCGGAGAAGGTGACGATGGTGAACTTCGTGGTCTCGCCCAGTCCCATGATGGCGGGCTTGAGCTCGCGCTTCGCGCTGGCAAGCTTGGTCGCCTCGCTCGCGATACCCGACGAAACCATGCCTCCGATCCTTCCGCCGATCATGCTTCCAACCTTTCCGGCGAGCCGCTCGGCGGCCTGGGCGCGCAGCTGGTCGGTGATGTTGCCCTCGGCGCGCCCCTCCATGCTGCCCGATATGTCGATTATGAAGACGATGTTCCTGCCCTCGGTCTTCACCCCGTAGTACGAATCCGACACGAAGAAGCTCGAACACGCGACGAGCGCGGCGAGCGCTGTCGCTGCGATTACGGCTTTGATGGTGTTCTTTCTATTCACGTATGCCTCCGTCGGTCCCTCATCCGTTCCTCGCGGGTCGGTTGTGGGATCATTGTAATTAAAATGCCTTCAGGTTCCGGAAACGATAGGGCCGGGACCAGGTTTGGCAAGTCAATTTTTGAATAAACGACGTGCAAGTTGAGCATGACGGCGGGAGGTCATCCAGAAAGCATGAAAATAAAAACCTTACTCCTATTATGGTCATGGTGAGCCCCTCGGTTGCGCTCGGGATGAACTTCGTCGAACCATGCTGTAAAGGAAACTGCATCTTCGAGGAAGGTCGCCCTTTGACGAGCCTGCACTGAGCTTGTCGAGGTGCTCAGGGTGACCGCACACTGCGGATGCAACCGCAGTTGCGTATAATAGCACAGGTTGAGACATAACAATGCATATTTTCGTGTAAGAAGGGGGGACGAGGGGGAATCGATGAGATTGAGGATTCAAGATTCGAGGCGGACTAATGGCGTTCATGCCGGATCCAGCCATCTATGTCTTTTTCTCCTGAATCGCCCTTAATCCTTTATCTCGTCATCCCCCTTTCCGTTGCCTCTACCCGCCCCTGTTTTTGCCTGAATTCGCGGAAAAAATGTTGACAACACCGGCCCCCCGTAAAAAATGAGTGAGTACTTACTCATTTTGTTGCTCTTTGCCGCTCCCCGCAGTATACTTACTCCAGGGAGCCGTGAAGGCCGAGTTACGGGAATTTTACATTACCATACAGGAGAACGGGTATGATTATAGGTGTCGCGAAAGAGATTAAGACCGAGGAATACCGCGTGGGACTCACCCCCATGACCACGAAGCCCTTCGTGAGCCGCGGCCACACGGCTGTCTCTTATACACATCTCCGAGCCCACGAGACCGTACTAGATC
>CALMJO010000340.1 GCA_937864375.1 uncultured Spirochaetota bacterium | reverse complement strand
CCTCCCTGGCGCGCGGCCGCCGCGTTGTATTTGAAAAATCGAATGATCGAGTCATTGACCGCTCCCGGGTCCGTTTCCATGACCCCGTGGGGGCCTTCGTCCACGGTGACGAGCGTGGAGCCCGCGATGAGCTCGTGCATGCGCTGCGCGGCGCGCAGGGGTATGATCCTGTCCGCGCTCCCGTGAATGATGAGCGCGGGCGCCCCGATCCCGCGGATGCAGTCCTCCACGCTCCACAGCGGGGTGGCGAAGTTGCGCAGCACGTTTAGAAACATGTAGTTGAATCCTCTTGTGGCCGAGGGAAGGCTGTAGCGGTCAAGATACTCGTCGCTGATCTCCATGCGCCCGTTGAAGTTGATGGCGTCGAGCGCCTGTTTTAACACCGGCTTGAAGTTGAACAGGAGGAGGAACTCGCCCAGGAGGGGGACGCGCAGGAGCGAGAAGGCCACGTTTCCGGGGCCATGGTCGAGCCCCGCGCTGCCGATGACGGCGATGCGGTTGACGTACGCGGGATACATGCAGGCGAACTTCATGACGGTCGCGCCGCCCATGGAGTGGCCCACCAGGTCAGCCCGGTCGAGCTTCATGGCGTCCATGAATTCCCTGATCTGGTTCGCGTACGCCTCCAGGCGGTACCGGTACCCGTACGGCTTGTCGCTCAGGCCGTGCCCCAGGAGGTCGAGCGCGTAGACCTTGAAACCGGCCTGGACGAGCGCCGGGACGGTGCGCTCCCAGACAAGGGTGGATTCGCCGAACCCGTGGACCAGGACGACGGGAGAACCCGCACCGTGCTCAGCGTAGAAAGCGGTGTGGCCGAGGACCTGGGCGGTGAGGATGCCGGAGCGTGATTCGCGCACCTGCCCGGTCGATGGACGCAATCCTTCGACGATGAGCGGTGTGAAGTAGAGAACGAGCAGGAGGATCGCTGCGCCGTAGATGATTTTCTTTAAATGGGGCATTTCGGTCTTGTCACCGCACTGACAGAATGATAAGCAGAGGGACCGGGGCGATATTTTACAATTATTATTTGCCCGTCGTGGCAAATAATTTTGGAGCGGGAAACATGCATTCGTGGGAGATGAGCGTTCGCGATGCGGTCACTTTGCAGAAGGAGCTCTCCGGCCGCGTCGTCGCGTCCGGACGCCCCGAAGCGCCGGATCTGGTCGCGGGGGTCGATATCGCCGTTTCAAAACAGGATAGCATGGGTTTCTGCGGAGTGCTCGTGTTCAGGTATTCCACCTTGAGCCTGGTCGAGGAGAGGTACGCGTCAGGCCCGCTCGTGTTCCCCTACGTTCCGGGTCTGCTTTCGTTTCGCGAGGGCCCCCTCTTCCTCCAGGCCTATGCGAAGCTTGAGACGAAGCCGCACGTCATCTTGTTCGACGGGCAGGGCATCGCCCACCCACGCCGGTTCGGCATCGCCTCACACATGGGAGTGTATCTCGGGGTGCCCACGATCGGCTGCGCCAAGTCGCGGCTCTACGGCGAATACCGGGAGCCTGGGAGAGAAAGGGGCTCGTGGAGCATGATTAACGCGCCCGACGGTTCGCGCATCGGCGCCGCGCTGCGGACGAGGACGAACGTGAAACCGGTCTTCGTGTCGCCGGGACACATGGTTGGCCTGGAAGAGGCGGTCGCAATCGTCATGCACTGCACGGGTGCGTTCAGGGTCCCCGTCCCCACCCGCATGGCGCATATCCGGACGGGCGAGTACCGGGACCGGGAGCCGGGCCGCACGCCCCGATGAGCGGCGGCCGCGCGTTAACGGGCGATCTCCCCGGTGTAGATGATGATCTCCACGCCCGCCTCCCGTACCATATCGACAGAGAGGGGATCGTTGTAGGGGTCCTTGTAGACGAATTTCATGATGCCGCTGTTGATGAGCATCTTCGTGCATATGCTGCAGGGCTGACAGGTGCAGTAGAGGGCGGCCCCCTTGATCGAGACGCCGTGCTGCGCGGCCTGGATGATCGCGTTCTGCTCGGCATGGAGTCCCCGGCAGAGCTCCTGGCGCTCCCCGGAGGGAACGTTGAACTTCGTGCGCAGGCAGGTTTCCCGGGTGCAGTGCGAGATCCCCGCGGGGGGGCCGTTGTAGCCGGTGGTGAGGATGCGGCGGTCCTTCACGAGGATCGCGCCCACCTGCCTGCGGATGCAGGTCGCCCGCGTCGAGACGTCCGCGGCAATGGTCATGAAGTACACGTCCCAGGATGGTCGTTCGGTCATGTGCGCCCCCGTGGTTTTGATCAGTGCTGGTAAGCGTTCAATCACATCCGCGACGCTCTGTCAATCCATTATCTCCAATCCCCGGGACATGCCCGTCGGCTCCCCCAAAATATGCTTGATAGAATTCCAGTTGCGTGAGTTAATAACCCGGTCATATCGAGGCGCACGCGGCGCTGCCCGCGCGGGCATCGCCGCGATTCCGGCATTGTAAGGAGAAACCATCATGACGATCATAACCGACGTCCACGCGCGGGAAATACTTGATTCCAGGGGAAACCCCACCATCGAGGTCGAGGTACAGGTATCATCGGGCGCCATGGGCCGCGCCGCCATTCCCTCCGGGGCGTCCACCGGCGAGCACGAGGCGGTGGAGCTACGCGACGGCGACAAGGCGCGCTACCTGGGCAAGGGCGTGCAGAAGGCGGTGGCCAACGTGAACGAGGTCATCTACGCGGCCGTCATGGACATGGACGCGGCCGACCAGCGGCTCATCGACAAGACCATGATTGAGCTCGACGGGACCCCCAACAAGGGCAAGCTCGGCGCCAACGCCATCCTGGGCGTATCGCTCGCCTGTGCGAAGGCGGTCGCCGAAACCTACACGATGCCGCTCTACCGCTACCTGGGCGGCGTGAACGCGTGCGAGCTCCCGGTACCCATGATGAACATCATCAACGGCGGCTCCCACGCGGACTCCAACGTGGATCTCCAGGAGTTCATGGTCATGCCGGTGGGGGCGCCCAATTTCCGCGAGGGCCTGCGCATGGGCGCCGAGGTCTTCCACGCCCTCAAGAGCGTGCTCAAGGGAAAGGGATATTCCACCGGCGTGGGCGACGAGGGCGGGTTCGCCCCCTCGCTCAAATCGAACGAGGAGCCGCTCGAATGCATCATGGAGGCGATCAGGAAGGCGGGCCTCGCGCCCGGGAAGGACATCTTCATCGCCATGGACCCCGCCTCGAGCGAGTTCTACGATGAAAAGAAGAAGAAATACGTCTTCTCGAAGAGCGACAAGAGCGAGCGAGACAGCGCACAGATGGTGGACTTCTATGCCAAGTGGATCGACGCCTATCCCATCATCTCCATCGAGGACGGACTTTCCCAGGACGACTGGGAAGGCTGGAAGCTCATGACGGACAGGCTGGGAGGAAAAATCCAGATCGTGGGCGACGACCTCTTCGTGACCAACACCGAACGTCTCAGGACTGGCATCCAGAAGGGTATCGCGAACTCGATCCTCATCAAGGTGAACCAGATCGGCTCTCTCACGGAGACGATCGACGCCATCCAGATGGCGATCAAGGCAGGCTACACCGCGGTCGTGTCGCACCGCTCGGGCGAGACCGAAGACACGACCATCGCGGACCTCGTGGTGGCGATGAACGCGGGACAGATCAAGACCGGGTCCGCGTCGCGCACGGACCGCATCGCCAAGTACAACCAGCTCCTGCGCATCGAGGAGGAGCTGGGCGACATGGCCGTCTACCGCGGCAAAGAGGTGTTCTACAGCATTGGAAAAGGCAAATAGGCTCACGCTCTTCATTCTCATCGCCGCCCTCGCGGCCGTGTACTTCTTCGTCTTTGGCGAGAGCGGCATCATCATGCGCATGGAGCTGGGAAAGCAACGGGCCCGTCTCCTCGAGCGCATCGACGGGCTCAAGGACGAGGGTGCGAGGATGCGCAGCCTGTACGCCCGGTACAGGAAGGGCGAGCTGAACAGGGAGGAGGCGCGTATTGCCGGATTCGTGGAGCAGGGCGAGCGTTTCGTCTTCATGAAGGGCGCGCGGGACGACAAGGCGGACAAGGCTCCTGAGGGCGCGGACCCGGGCTATTTTCCGCAGATCGATCACCTTCGCATTCTCTGGGTGGTCATCTCGGTACTGGCCGTGTTCCTGTTCCTGGCGAGAGCGCACAGGAAGGCCGGGGACCCGGCGGCGTCATGAGCACGCTTCCCGGCAAAGACAGCGCGATGGACGTGAGCCCGGAGAGGTTCACGTGCACCGAGGACGACGTGCGGGTGATCCGCTGGCAGTTAAAGCAGGACGACATCTTCATAAGCGGTGTCGTGGAGCGCTGCGAATACGGGTTTCCGCGCGTCATGCTGCTGAATCCCCTTCCCGGCAGCGAGACCGGGGGAGCGCCCAGGTACGAGGCCATCACCAACCTCATCTGGCTGACCTGCCCATACCTGAACGAGCGCATCCATGGTCTTGAGCAGGAAGGGCTCATCGAGAAAATAACGGAGCTCATAAACGGCGACCTGGAAATGCGCACCATGATGGATGCGGCGCACGCGCGGTTTTATTATTTAAGAAAGAATTATTACAGGCGCTTTTTCGGTCCGGAACAGGAAGACGGCGCTGCGAGGCTGTTCAACGCGGGAATAGCGGGAATCAGGGACATACGCACGGTGAAGTGCCTGCATGCCCACTTCTCCCATTTCCGGATCTGCGACGACAATGCGGTGGGCATGATAACCTCCCGCCTCCTGGACGACAAGATCAATTGCGACGAGGTGCGCTGCAGGGATGCAGGCTAAATCATTAGAACCGGTAATCATCAAGAATTTAAAGAAGGACGGATCCCTCGGGGAAGACGTGGTCGCGGGCGCGGCGGGCGCGCTGGAGGCAGGCGGACTCGTCGTGCTGCCCATCGACAACATCTACGCGGTCGCGGGGATCGCCTCGCCCGAAATGGAGTCAAGGATTTCGCGGCTCATCCAGAGGTCCAAGAAACGCTACATCCGTCTCATCTCGAATTTCAAGATGCTCGACCACCTGGCCGAGTTCTCCAAGGAAGATTACGACTTCTTGAATCGCATCTGGCCCGGCGAGGTGACCGTCATTTTAAAGGCCAGGAACGGGTCCGCCGGGCGCGCCACGATCGCGGTGCGGTTTCCGCGCAGCAAGTATGTACAGGCCATCATCAGCAGGATCGACACTCCCCTTGTTTTCGCGAACCTCTACAGGGGAATAGGCAGGCAGCCGGTATACAGGAAGGGTGACATCCTCAAGCTCGCCCGGGGGGCCGACTATTCGCTCATCGTGGAGGAGCTCTGCCGCAAGCACCAGCTTTCGAGCCTCATTGACATCAGCTCCCATTCGCTCGAGATCCTCAGGGAGGGCCGTGTTTCCACCGATGAGATTACGTCGCTGTACTTCCTGGGAAGGGAGGGCGGGGACGACGCCGGAGAATGACGCTCAGCCTAAGCGCGTCGTATCGATGTGAAGATGGGACACGCCGAATATCCTGACGCTTCCCGTCACGGGGCCGCTTCCGCCCCGCGCCCTGATCAGGTCTTTTAAAAAATCCCTGCGCGCCCCGATCCTCCTTCCTATCCTCGTCGCGGCAAAAACGAGCTTCCGCCTGCTGTCGTCGAGGACGACGAACGATCCCGGGGTGCGGACGGCGGGCGAGGAGCGTGCGAAGAGATCGACGACCGGAAGCGCGTTCCCCTGGACCCGTACCAACAAGAAGCTCCCGGGGCCGTCTGGAACGAGCTCCGCATCACGGTATTCAATCCTTTCCAGCCGGGCATAGGGGACGATAAACCAGCTCTCGTTTCTTTCGAAGCATATCCACTTGAACGGCATTTCGTCGGGATCGAGCGCGCGCGCCGTCGCGCCGGCCTTCCCGTCCAGCACCCTGCCTGAATGCTCCAGCCGCGGGAATTCATTGAACTGCCGCTCGCGAAGCTCGATGGCCTTCGCGTGAAGAAAATGGAGGAGGTTGAAGTCGATGCCCTCGTGCGTGTAGCGCTTTTTATAGTCGGCTATCAGGGCCTTGAGCTTCAGGATATAGTCATGGCCGGGGAGCGAGTTGTAGCTGGAATACAATGACGACAGAATGTCGAGCTGTTCAACGAGCTTGGCGTAGATTGTGTCGAAATCGATATATTTTGCCTCGAGCTCGACTATCGTTTTTTCCAGGGAAGCGGACAAATCGTCCAGTACCTGAAGGTTGCCCTGCCAGAATTCCCTGTATTTCTCGAAGTAGGGGCCGTAATCCGGGCTCAAGGGAATTCGCGGGCGCGATCCTGTCTGTTCAAGTGCTTCCATAGAAGTCCATCCGCCGGAAATTCTATTGGAGACGAAACGCGGAGTCAATTCATTTGAGCGCGTTTCATTTAAAAATAAATATATAATTTTTCATTATCAAATGGCCTAACACATAAATTTGTAGTGACAAAAACGGTCTCGTTTAAAAATATCTTCAGGAACCTCACATTACGCACTTCACCCGATGCGCCCGCTCAACCTTTATTTTGCACAGGCCTGTAAAAAAATGGTTGGACGCGAGTGCCGGGCGGGTGTACGCATAGAATGAGGTAAGATGACTATAATTCAAGGAGAAAGCTGATGTCCCAACACCAACATTCTCGGAAAATGAAATCAATGGACGGCAACATGGCGGCCTCTCATGTTGCCTATGCATTCACGGAGGTGGCGGCCATATATCCCATCACACCTTCCTCCCCCATGGCGGAATACGTGGATGACTGGGCCGCGCATGATCGTAACAATATATTCGGCGATCAGGTAAAGGTGGTGGAGATGCAGTCCGAGGCGGGCGCCGCGGCAGCCCTCCACGGATCCCTCCAGGCGGGCGCGCTCACCACGACCTTCACGGCGTCCCAGGGCCTGCTCCTCATGATACCGAACATGTACAAGATTTCGGGCGAGCTCCTGCCCGGCGTGTTCCACGTGAGCGCGCGTTCGCTCTCCGCTCACGCCCTTTCGATTTTTGGCGACCACGCGGACATTTACGCCGCGCGGCAGACGGGTTTCGCCATGCTTGTCTCCGGAAGCGTCCAGGAGATCATGGACCTGGGCGGCATCGCGCACCTCGCGGCCGTCAAGGGGCGGATTCCCTTCATGCACATATTCGATGGGTTCCGATCATCGCACGAGATCCAGAAGATCGAGGTGCTTGAATACGACGAGCTCGCCGGGCTTATCGACCGGGACGCGCTCGCGGCGTTCCGGAAAAACGCGCTGAACCCCAACAATCCCGTGACGCGCGGGACGGCACAGAACCCCGACATCTATTTCCAGTTCAGGGAGGCGTCCAACCGGTATTACGACGCCATTCCGGACATCGTCGACGAGTACATGCAGAAGATAAGCGCCCTCACGGGCAGGCACTACCAACCCTTCACGTATTACGGCGCGAAGGACCCCGAGCACGTCATCGTCGCCATGGGCTCGGTCACGGAAACGGTCCAGGACGCGATCGACTACCTGGTCTCCAAGGGCGAAAAGGCGGGGCTCATAAGCGTGCACCTGTACCGTCCCTTCTCGGAAAAATATTTCATGAAGGCGTTCCCGTCCTCGGTGAAGCGCATCGCGGTGCTCGACAGGACCAAGGAGCCCGGCGCGCCGGGCGAGCCGCTCTGCCTTGACGTGCGCAACCTCTTCTATGGAAAGGCCGGGGCGCCGCTCGTGGTGGGCGGAAGGTACGGTCTGAGCTCCAAGGACACGACACCGGCGCAGATCCTCGCGGTGTTCGAGAACCTGAAGCGCCCGGAGCCAAAGGACGGGTTCACCATAGGCATCGAGGACGACGTGACCTTCCGCTCGCTCCCGGTTGACAGGTCCGTGGACGTGGTTCCCGCGGGTACGTTCGCGGCGAAGTTCTACGGCGTGGGCTCCGACGGGACGGTGGGCGCGAACAAGAACTCCATCAAGATAATCGGCGACAACACGGACCTCTTCGCGCAGGCCTACTTCGCGTACGACTCCAAGAAATCGGGCGGGGTGACCGTGTCGCACCTGCGCTTCGGCAAGACCCCTATACGCGCCACCTACCTGGTGACGAACCCGGATTTCGTGGCGTGCCACGTCCCGGCCTACATCGACAAGTACGACATGCTCAAGGGGCTCAAGAAGGGAGGCACGCTGCTGCTCAACAGCATCTGGGACGCCGAGGAGACCAAGTCGAAGCTTCCGGACGGCGTGAAGAAATACCTGGCGGACAACGACATCAGGTTCTACATCATCAACGCGACGCAGATTTCAGAGGAGATCGGCCTTCCCGGCAGGACTAACACGATCATGCAGTCGGCGTTCTTCAAGCTTGCCGGCGTTATCCCGCTGGACAAGGCGATGGAGCAGATGAAAAACGCCATCAGGAAATCCTACGGCAAGAAGGGCGACGACGTCGTCAAGGTGAACTGCCTGGCGGTCGACCGCGGGGTCGACGGCATCGTGGAGATCAAGATTCCCGCCGAATGGAAGAGCCTCAAGGCGGACGGGGGCCCGGCGGCGGAAGCGGCGCCCGAATTCATCGAGAAAATAGTGTTCCCCATGAACAGGCTGGAGGGCGACCTCCTGCCGGTGAGCTCCTTCATCGACCGCGCCGACGGTACCTTCCCGCCCGGCACCACGCAGTACGAAAAGCGCGGGATCGCGGTCAACGTGCCGGAATGGCAGCCGGACAACTGTATCCAGTGCAACCAGTGCTCCTATGTGTGCCCGCACGCCGTCATCAGGCCATTCCTGTTGAACGCCGACGAAGAGAAGGCGGCGCCGCAGGGTACGGTGCTTCTCGAGGCCAAGGGCAAGGGGCTGGAAGGACACAAGTTCCGTATCCAGATCAGTCCGCTCGACTGTACGGGATGCGGCAACTGCGCGGACGTGTGCCCGTCCAAGGAAAAGGCGCTCATCATGAAACCGCTCGAAACCCAGAGCGCGCAGGCGCCGCTGTGGGAATACTTCACGCACAAGGTCACGTACAAGGACACCCTCGTGGCGAAAACCACGGTGAAGGGAAGCCAGTTCTCGCGCCCGCTCTTCGAATACTCGGGCGCGTGCGCGGGCTGCGGCGAGACGCCGTACATCAAGCTCATCACGCAGCTGTTCGGCGATCGCATGATGATCGCCAACGCGACGGGGTGCTCGTCCATCTACGGCGGGTCGGCTCCCGCGACTCCGTATTGCGTGAACGACAAGGGGTGCGGTCCCGCGTGGGCGAGCTCCCTCTTCGAGGACGCGGCCGAGTACGGGTTCGGCATGCACCTGGGCGTTTCCAGGATCAGGGACAGGCTGGCGAACGCGGCGGCACGGCTCAGGGACGCGGCGGTTCTCGCCGAGCTCAAGGCGGCTGCGGGAGAATGGCTCGAAAACGCGTCGAACGCGGAAAAGTCGAAGGCCGGCGCGCAGAAGCTGGTTGCGCTCGCGGCCGCCGAGGCCGGCGAAGACGCGAAGCTCATCATGCAGTTCAAGGATTTCCTGGTGAAGCGCTCGATCTTTTTTTTTTTCAAGCAGAAGACGGCATACGAGATCGGGTACGGCGGACT
>CALMJO010000339.1 GCA_937864375.1 uncultured Spirochaetota bacterium | reverse complement strand
TGTGTATAAGAGACAGGGGCAGGACGCTCCTGGTACAGGAACACCTGCGTGCGCGTTACGGCGAAGACGTTGGCGCCGCCGCGGAAAAAATTGTGAAGGCATGCGCATTTGCAAGATTCAACATCCTGAGCTACTGGGACCGCGCATATCCCGGCATTCTCAGGGAGATCGCCGGCGCTCCCCCCGTGATCTACGTGCGGGGGCGGGTACCCGGCGGGGAGCGCATCGCCGTGGTGGGGACGCGCGCCGCGGACCCGCGGTCCCTGGAATATGCGCGGCGCTTCGCCGGCGAGCTCGCGGGGCTTGGGTTTGCCATCGTGAGCGGCATGGCGCTGGGGATCGACCGTGAGGCGCACCTTGGCGCACTCGAGAGGGATGCGCCCACGATAGGCGTGCTCGCGAACGGGATCGACCGCGTCACTCCGGTCGTCAACGCGGACATTGGCGAGCGGATCCTGGAATCCGGCAATTCGGCGCTCGTGTCCGAGCACCCGCCGGGAGTGGGGCCCCAGGCCTGGAGCTTTTCACGGAGGAACCGCATCGTGAGCGGCCTGGCGAGGGCGACCCTGGTGGTGAAGGCGGGCGAGCGCAGCGGCGCCCTCATCACCGCGCGCCACGCGCTGGAACAGAACCGGGAGGTATTCGCCTGCCCGGGGTCGCCGTTCGATCCCGGTTACGCGGGCTGTCACACCCTTATAAAAAATGGGGCCAACCTGGCCGCCTCGACCGATGATATACTCAGGGAACTGGCGGCCTTCCTGCCGGGCATGCCCAATCCGGTGCAGGAGGGAAATACGGTCATGGCCGCGACGACGGAGCCCGGTCCGCCGGTTTCCCCCCGGGATTCCATCGAGGCCGCCATCCTGGACATGCTCGGCGCGGGCGCGATGGAAGCGGACGCGCTCGTCCGGGGGCTGGGCCGCGGCGCGGCCGAGGTGCAGGAATCGCTCATGGTGCTGGAGATAGGCGGTCACGTGGAGCGGCTCGGCACCATGGTGAGAAAACGACGGCAGATACGGAGCGGATGACAATGAAGATAAAATACGCATTCATGGCGGTCCTGGGCCTTCTCCTGGTGCTCTCCGGGTTACAGACCCTTTCCATTCCGCCGTACGCCGGCGACATCTACGGGATCTACCGCTCCGGCTATTTCGTGGAAATCGAGCGGGGATTCGGCGTGATGCGAGACGCGTTCCTCGGGATCAAGATGATGTCGAAGGACCCCTCGTACGCGTGGATATTCCTGCAAGACATGGGCGATCGGCAGGGGACCGGGGTCAGGGTATACAACGCTTCCGGCTACCAGGTGGGAGCACCGGGGAGAACGGATTCCCTCCAGGATGCGCGCGTGGTCCGGCTGTTAAGCGGGTCGGACCCGTCGATGCTCTGCGAGGCGGGGCAAAGAACGTATTCCTGTCTGGTTCCCGTGCGCTTCGAGGAAAAATGCCGGTTCTGCCACGAGGCGGCGCGCAAGAAACCGGTGGCCGGCGCCCTCTCGTTCGAACGGAAATTCGACGCGTCGGTCTATTACCGGGCGGAGAGGATCATCATATTCGGGGTCCTGTCGGCCCTTTTCGCCGTTCTCCTCTTCCTCGTCTGGCGATGGGAGCCCGGAAGGGCCGTGAAAGAATTGTTTGACAAATGAACATGCCATGGGGATTGTGCACTAGATTTTTTGACGCCCGGAGAGTGTATGCCTTCAAAGACTAAGAAAAGCGCCGTCAAGCCCGAAACGACCCTGGTGATTGTGGAATCGCCGTCCAAGGCCAAGACGATCAACAAGTACCTGGGGAACAAATACGTCATCTCGTCGTCGATGGGGCATATCATCGATCTGCCCAAGTCGCGCCTCGCCGTCGACGTGGAAAACGGCTTTTCTCCGGAATACATCACCATCCGCGGCAAGGCGAAAATCCTGAACGACCTCAAGAAAAAGGCTTCCCAGTCGGTGAGCGTGCTGCTCGCGACCGACCCTGACCGCGAGGGCGAGGCCATCTCCTGGCACCTCGCGAACGCCCTCCGTCCCCTGAACCAGAACATCCGGCGCATTGAATTCAACGAGATCACGGAGCCGGCGATCAGGGCCGCCGTCCAGCATCCCAGGGATATCGACATGAGCCTGGTGAACGCTCAGCAGGCGCGCAGGATCCTGGACCGCATCGTGGGCTACAACATAAGCCCCATATTATGGAAGAAGGTCAAGAAGGGGCTTTCGGCGGGAAGGGTGCAGTCCGTGGCGCTTCGGGTCATATGCGAACGGGAGCAGGAGATCGAAAACTTCAACCCGGAAGAGTACTGGACGATCCAGGCGGAGTTCGCCGCCGGCGGGAAAAAGTTCAAGGCCGCGCTCCACAGCGTGGACGGGCAGAAGGTGAGGCTCCGGAACCGCCAGGAGGCGGACGCCGTGCTCGCGCGTGCCCAGGGGAAATCCTTCAGCGTGCAGTCGGTGCAGCGCCGCGAGCGGAAGCGCAACCCCCTGGCGCCCTACATCACGAGCAAGCTGCAGCAAGACGCCGCCAACCGGCTGGGTTTCACGTCGAGCAAGACCATGATGATCGCGCAGCAGCTGTACGAGGGCATCGACCTGAAGGGAGAAGGCCCCGTGGGCCTCATCAGCTACATGCGTACGGATTCCACTCGCGTTGCGGATTCGGCGATGGCGATGGTACGGGGGTATGTGGGCGCCAACTACGCAAGTGAATACCTTCCCGAAAAACCCAACATCTATACGAACAAGAAAAACGCGCAGGACGCGCACGAGGCGATACGGCCCACCGACGTCATGCACACGCCCGAATCGGTGAAGGGCGATCTTTCGCGCGACCAGTTCCGGCTCTACAACCTCATCTGGAAGCGCTTCGTCGCGTCGCAGATGACGCCGGAAATCTCCGAGGTGTGCACGGTCTCGCTCGACGCGGAGGGCATCCTCTTCCGCGCGGCCGGGAGCCGCGTGCTCTTTGACGGGTTCACCGCCGTGGAGAACGAGGACAGGACGCAGAAGCTGGAGCTCCCCCGGGTGAACGAGGGCGACCGCGTGGAAGCCCGCGCCTTCGAGCCCGAACAGCATTTCACCACGCCGCCCCCGCGCTACAACGACGCGTCCCTGGTCAAGTTCCTGGAGGAGTCGGGAATAGGGCGTCCCTCGACCTACGCGCCCACGGTGAACACGCTCATCAATCGCTACTACGTGACGCGCTCGGGCAAGCAGCTCGTGCCCACGGTCCTGGGCCGCCTCGTCAACGGGATCATGATCGTGCATTTCGCGCCGCTGGTGTCCATCGACTTCACCGCGAACATGGAGGAGAAGCTCGACCTGGTGGAGGAAGCGCACACGAACTGGGTCGACATGCTGCACGAGTTCTACGCGCCCTTCAGGCAGAACGTTACCGACGCGGAGCACAACATCGAGGAGATGAAAAACATCCTGGACGAAGCGACCGACGTCGTGTGCGAGCGCTGCGGCCGGATGATGATGAAGAAGCTGGGCAAGTACGGTTTCTTCCTTGCCTGCTCCGGTTTTCCCGAATGCAGGAACGCGAAGCCGCTTCCCCTGGGGAAGTGCCCGGCGGACGGATGCGACGGGGACGTCGTGAAGCGCCAGTCAAAAAAGGGGCGTCCCTTCTACGCATGCACCAATTATCCCACGTGCACGTTCCTCACCAGGGAGATCCCCTCGGACAAGCCCTGCCCGCGCTGCGGCAAGCTTCTCTTCGTCAAGAAGGTGAAGGGAAGGGGTGAGATGCTCATCTGCCTCAAGGAGTCGTGCGGCTATAAAATAGAGCTGCTGGACGAGGACGCGAAGGCCGCCGAAAACGGGACGGCGGAAGCCGAGGCCGAGGCGAACCGTGACTGGTGAGATCGACCGCTTTCTCGACTACCTCAGGTACGAGAAAAATGCCGGCGCGAAAACCATCACGTCCTACGGCGACGACCTCCGGCAGTTCCACTGTTTCCTTCATGATGAATTGTGCGATGAAGACGGGGGCGCCGACGGGCATCCCTCCACGCTCGAAGCCGACCTCCCCGCCTCCGGGATCCGCACCGACGACATACGCGCCTTCGTGGAATCATGCTTCGACCGCGGCCTCAGGAAGAGCTCCATCTCGCGCAAGATCGCGACACTCAAATCCTTTTTCAAGTACCTCTACAATCATAACCTGGTTCCCGAGGACCCCGCACGCGTCGTGAGCTTCC
>CALMJO010000338.1 GCA_937864375.1 uncultured Spirochaetota bacterium | reverse complement strand
GCCCTACTCCCAACGAGCCGCCCGACGTGTTAACCGGGAACTCTCCGCCCATCGCGGTAACTCCCTCGTCCATCAGGCTGCCCGCCTCTCCACGGCGCGCGATTCCCAGCGCCTCGAGATGCTGGAGTTCCTTGTAGGAATACTCATCGCAAACCTCCGCGAACTGGAGTTCCCGCCTTGGATTCTTTATTCCCGCCATGGAATACGCTTTCTTCGCGGCGATCGAGGCATACTCGGCTTCGGTCATGCAGCGAGACCACACGTTCGCCTCCGCGGAAGCCCACGATATGCCCTTGATCCAAACGGGGTTCTTTGAAAGCGCTCTTGCGACCTCCTCGGATGCGATCACACATACGATCGCCCCGTCCGCCGATTCGGCCTTGTCGAGATGTTTGAGCGGCGTCGACAATGGATGGCTGTTGAGGATGTCCTCCTCGCTGAAAAGCCCGCCGTAGGCCGCACCGGGATTTTGCATCGCGTTCTTCCTGTTTTTTACGACAACGGCGGCGCATTGACGCTCCGTGTTCCCTGTTCTTTCGAGAAACCGTTTCATCTCGAGCCCGGCCACGAAATCCACGCTCTGCCTGAGCGTGCGCAGGTAGACCGGATCCAGGGCGAAGCTGCGCACCTCTTCCAGTGTTTTGATGTTGGAAGCCTTGCTGTGTGCCTCGATCGCGATGGTGCGGAACCGCCCCGTATTGATCATCATGCAGCCCACGCCCAGCGCCTGGATAAAATCCGAAGTCACGGTCTGGACCGGCTTCATCACGGCTCCAAGCTGATCGGGGACGTATTCGTCGGCGATGCTGTATCCCTCGATAAAATCCTCGGACGCCGTGATAAATGAATCGATCTCCTTCGGGTGGAGTCCCGCTTCGCTGTAGGCCCTGATCGCGGCGCTGAAAATGAGTTCGCGATAGGACAAATCGGGGCTCACGGTCCGGAATCCGGTGCAGCCCAGTCCGATAATAGCTACGCGTTCATTCATCCTTTTATTAACCTCCTTTTTTTATTGTACGATCACTATATGGTTCTGAACATATTTAAGACATACCGGTTTAAGGCAGGTGCTTACAGCGTGCCCACCCACAGCACGATGGCTAGCTCCTTTGAATTATTCGTTATCATCTGCCTGTCGGGCACCGACGAGTAGTGGACCGAGTCGCCCTGGGACAGGTTGAGCGTGTCATCACCAAGGACCAGGTCGACCGCGCCCTTGAGCACGCAGAGCACTTCCTGGCTGTTCTTGATGTTTTTCCTAACGGGAATCTGCCGGCCCTGCTCGAGGACCAGTACCGAGCTGTCGATTATGGAGCGGTTTTCCGGCGGGAAAAAACGTCGCGTGATGAATCCCGAATGAGGGAGCTCCACGTCCTTCCATTCGGCCTTGCGGATGATCACCCATTTCTCCATTTTCCGTGCCTGGTTGAGCACGTCCCCGGGTTCGGTTCCGATAGCGCTGCAAATTTTCACCAGCGTGTCCACGGAGGGGGAATTCACGTCGTTTTCGACCTGGCTCAAAAAGCCCTCCGAGATACCCGCGCGCTCCGCCACGGTCTTAAGGGTAAGCTTTTTTTCTTTACGCTTCTGTCTTAGAATGGCACCTAGATTCATGGTCTCTCGGCTATGGCCCTATTAAAATTGTGTAATAGTAAATATTTACCATTAGTAAATATTGATAATGTTTGTCAACTAAATTCCCTGTTTTTATGGTCAGAGATTGCTCAAGCCGCTAAATCCGCTGCCGGTTTAAATCCTGCTTCTTTGAGCGCCAGGTAATGCTTTTCCACCGGAAAAGGATTGAAAGCGGGGATGGTGAGACTGTACCATGCGCCATGCGCATGGAAATATATGTGGGGCTGATCTGCCTGGCCTTATTGTGCATGCGACCGGGCACGGCCGAAAACCCCAGGGACACCACGTTATACGAGAAACTTGAAGAAACCCGCCCAAGCGAACCGGAAACGATGCCGGTCTCGCAGATCTATGCGCGCAACGAGATCCTGTTCTGCACGGGAGAGAGCGATCTCGCGCGGGCAAACAACCATGCCGCGGGGCTCATGGAGGCGGGCAAGTACGCGGAAGCATCGAGAGCACTGCACGAAGCCCTTCCCCGCGCCCCGCTCTTCCTCCCCTTTCGGTTCAACCTCGGGCTCTGCTACATTCACCTGAACGAGCTCGATACCGCAATGCTGCACTTCACCAAGGCCCGCCAGGTCCTGCCGGAATATCCCAAGACCTATATCCAGATGGGCTATATCTATGGCAGATGGGGAAAGGACGACCTTGCGCTCGAGCAGTTCAAGTCGGCCCTGCACTGCAATCCCAGGGAACTCGTCGCCATCAGCCTGTCGGGGGACATCTATTTCTCGAGGTCGCAGTTCCAGATGGCGGAAAAATACTACAGCTATGCCCTGGAGCTCGATCCCCGCTACCCGAACGGCCTGCTGGGAATCGCCAAGATTCATTTCCAGCGCGAGGAATACTTCAAGGCCATCGTGCAGATCAAGTCCATCGACACCGCTTCGGGAGAGTACGACAAGTCCCTGCATTATTATTTCGCCGAGTGTTCGTACAGGCTGAAGGACTACAAGTCAGCGTTCGAGCAGTACCGCACGCTGCTGGGATTCAGGAACGACAAGTTTTTCCTGGTGAATTCGCTCGTGCTCATCGAGCACAAGATGAACCTGGCGAAGAAGTTCGTGGAGGACTGATTTTCCCGCTAGAGCTTGAGCGCCGCCTGCGAATAGAGGTTGGTATCGAGCCCCTTCGTGCCGGGGTAGGGATTCGAATTGTAGTTCCGGATGTACCCGGCGCTCAGCGCAAGCTCGGGAGTAATGTTCACCGTGAGCTTGGAATCAATCACGACCCGGTGATCCCGGGTTTCATTCATTTTCGGGATGTAGAAGCAGATGAAGCTGAGCAGGGTATATTTCACGGGCGTCGCGAGCGCCCTGTAGCGTATGGACCATCGCCAGTCCCTGGTATCTTCGCGCGTCCGGTATTTTTCGTACTGGTAGACCGGCGCCCCGCTCAGGTCCATCCTCCAGAAATAGTTCCTTAAGATCGCTAGTTTTACTCCGGCCCCCGTGTTATTGCGGTGGGTAAGGTCCGCCATGAGGTTGTATTCCGACCACGAGTAGGTAAATATCTCGATCCGGGGCTGAATGTAGTGATCGACGCGCGCGACGGCCGAACCGCGGTCCTCGTTTTTCACGCCGTTCGCTGTCCCGTAAAATCCCTGGTAGGTCAGTATCATGGAGGAAATCTCGTCGTCGAATTTGAGCTCGACCGCGGCGTTGGACCGGAGCGTATCCGTGTTTCCCAGCTTGCGCTCGTACATGCCTCCCAGCGTCAGGTACCACACCTTTTCGTCTCCCTTCTTCTGCGCGGGATGGACATACGAAAAAATGCTCTCACGCGTGGGGGTCTTGTCGGCCGCTCCCCCGGTCGAGTCCTCGGCGCGCGCGGCGGAGGCCAAAAAAACCAGCATGACAATGGCAATTCCTGCGAGACGCATGACGCCGGTTCTCCTACATCATTATTTTGGTCGACTCGAGAAGGTAGCGCTTGTAGGCGCTGGCGAGCATCTTCTCCACGTTCGCGTTCATCTCCCGGTCTGTGGACCGCTTCTGGATATACTTGATCACCTCGTTAATATCCTGCTTTAGCAGTTTCCCGATCTCGTCCATGGCCTTCGCGTATTCTATGGCGCTCGCGCTTTTCTGCTCTATCTTCCGCTTCTTTATCTCGTCTTCAAGCTGGACCTGCGCGGTGGCCTTGTCCTGTTCCACCTGGTTCAGCTCGCCGATCATCTGCTCCATGAGAAAGCGGGTATTCATGGGGCTGATCAGCTCGTAGCATTCCTCCCGGGCGCTCTGGCGCGAGATCAGGAAATCGGGGAAGGGGTCAAAATGATACGACCCGGCAAGCAGCGACTTTGAAGCCTCGTCAACGATGATCCTGTTGGTAACGGGAATGTAATCCATTGCGGCGGTCTTGTACTCCGGGAGCACTATCACCTCGTCATTGACGATGAGCATACCCTCGGTGATCACCTGGATCGATATGCGCGTCCTGTGGGCGGGAAGCCTCACCTCGTTGAACCGTGAAAGGTTGCGGAAGATCCGCAGCGCCGTGTCCGCGGCCCGGGGCGGCTCGGTGAAGCTTGCGATAAGCTCACCGTCGGTGATCTTGCAGATGGTTCCCTTTTCCCTCGCGAATTCTTCAAGGAGGAGCGACTGGATCAGCTTGTTGACGATGAACACCTTGCTGATGTTCAGCGTCGCGATCCCAAGACGATAATCGAACACGTTTATCCGTACAATTGTCCTTACCGGCAGCGCGGTATCGCGCGCTCCTCCCGGCGAGGCCGCGAATTGCTCCTTTCGTTCAAGGAGCTCCATCTCCGCGCCCTCGTATTTTTTAAAAATGTTCCCGATGAAATTGTCGATCTCGAGCAGGTCCTCGGCGGGAAGCAGGGAAAGGATGGGTATGATCTCGTTCGAAATCGCATATTCCTCCTTAAGGAGCGAGATCAGGAAATACGCGAATTCCACAGACTTGAGCGCCCCCATGCTGCTCAGTATCTCCCTCTGAATCGATTTATTCTTGATGATCATCATGTCGCGAATGGACTTCATTGCGTCCTTGTTGCCCAGGTGTACCAGGAGCGTGCTCGAGTAGATTCGAACGCGGATGGACGGGTCCTTCATGTATTCGCCCGCGTACTTGATCAGCTGCCGCTTGTTGACCCCGCTGTTCGTCTGCACTATCGCGGAAAGCGCCTGGAGCATCGCTTCCTTTATATCATTGCTTGAGCTCCTGCCGAAAAGCTCGTTCAGGAAATCCACGTCGGAATCCAGCGCCGTCCTGCCCAGGCAGTGGACCGCGCTTATCCTGCATGCCGCATCGGGGCTTTCCTCGATGATTTTCTTGAGCAGCGTGTTTATCGCGATGTTGCCGGACAGGTCGCGCCGCAGGAAGATCTCGAGCACCGGCATCAGGAGCCCGGGATTGTCCAGTTCCTTCCCCCGGATAAAATCGAGCAGTATATTGAGCGAGCGCTGGTCGGAAAAGAGCGAGAGATATTTTAATGCGTTGCGCTGGTCTCTCTCGTCCCCCGACGCAAGCATGATCTCGAGCTCGCCCAGCATGTATGAATAATTGAGGAGGGACAGGCAGTATGCGACCGCGTCGAATATGACGTCGTCGCGGTACTTTTTTACATAATTGAAAATCTTGACGAGCGGGCTGGCCGCCTCCATTATCCTGAGCCTTCCGATGATTTCGCACATGCGCAGGATGCGGTTCCGGAGATAGCGCTTTTCATAATTGAGGTTTTCCAGGCGCGTGGCTGAATTGTTCCTCGACTTCTGGTCGCGGTCGTACATCATCTCGACCATGAGAAAGAGGTTCTCCCGGTCTTCCCCCGATATGTAAGGAACGTGCAAGGCCATCTGGTCGCCCATGACCTTGATCGAGGCCCTGTCTCCATTGCGGAGCGTGTACAGCAGGCGCTTCTTGATCTCGGGATTGAGGCGCTCGAGCATGAACTTCCTGATTTTCTGGAAGCTTTCCGGGTATTCCTTCTCCATGACCTCGGTGATCATGAATTCTTTCCGATACGTTTCAAAATAGGTGTCCAGCGTCACGACGAAGTAATTATAGAGCTTGTCCCTCATGAGCATATTGTTGCGCGTCTCTTTGAGCGTGCTGAAATAGCGCTCGAAGATGCTCACGATGATCGAATTCTTGCGCTCGGTGTCGGCGGAGATCGCCAGGAGGTTTCGAAAAAGCTTGTCGGGGTCGCGCAGCTTGCTTACGTTGGACAGCAATAGATGAAGCACGAGCTCCTCGAGCTCCTCGTCCTCCGAGGTAAGCGCCTTCATCGTGTAAATGATGAATTCCCGGTGGTTGCAACAGATCATTGCATTGATGAACGCGACCTTGCACCGCTTTGAAAGCGCGTCAAAGAGCGCGGTGGTCTTCCCGAGCAGGACGCGGATATCCACCACCAGCCGGTCCTCGAGCTCCGGCGCGTAGGTATACGGTATCTCGCTTTCGGCCCTGCTCTCGTCCGCCTGCCGGACAAGAATGTCGGAGAGGAGCGCGAGCGACGTAAGCGTGCTGAACGTGATAGCGTCATTCTGCTCGCGTATAAAGGATTCGAAGTCGGCAATGTTCCTGAACGAAGCGAGGGCCTCTATCGCTCCGCAGCGCAGATCGATCCGCTTTTCCCTGTCCGCCGCCATCGCGTCCAGAAACGCCTTGACCTCCTCCGAGCCCGCGCACCGCTCCCCGAGCACCATGAAGGCCTTCGCAACCGCGGCGGAGGCCTCGGGGCGCTCCATGTGAGAAGCGATGAATTCAATGAGGGGGCGGGCGTCGGCGTTGCTCCCCGTCCGCTGAAGGTGATCGAGAATGCTCAACTTTTCCAGAAGTGTCGTGTCAGGTTCCTTTAAAAGCGCGATCATGGACTCGGTGACCGGGCTCTGCTCGAACGCCTTGAGAACGGACACCGCGCTGCGCCGCACCTCGAGCTCAAGGGCGAGCTCCTTAAGGAGCACGCGCGCGCCGTTTTCCGTCTTCATTATTCCCAGTATCTTGTGAAATGCCATGCGTTCATAGGGGACCAGCTTGAAGTTTTTGCTGATCTCTATCTTGAGCGTCTGGAGGAAATCTTTTTCCATGGGAAATGCGCCCCTTTGCCCAGGCGGGCCCTGAATCTGGCTTCATGAAACAGCCGTCACAGGGTATGTCAGCGCTCGGCTCGTGGCAATAAAAAAACCTCCGCGGCGCGCGCGCCCGGGCCGGTTTTATAGACAAGTGGTTCAATTTATTCACTTCCCTGACCGGTCCCGTTTTTGCCAAAATTCTATTGACTATTTCCGGAAACGCTGTTTATATTATACGTTGATGTGCCCGACAGCAGTGCGGGAGCGGCATGTGTTTTCCCGCTATTGTATGTACTTTTGCACGAAGATCATGTGAATTAAAACTTTTTTAAAGGAGTTTTTCGATGAAACGCAAAACACTGGTATTACTTGTTGCGCTCATGTTCACGGCGGCATTCGTCTCCTGCGGCGGCGGAAGCGGCGGCAAGAACGTGAAGGGCGGCAAGGGCGGCAACGACCTCACCGGTGAAGCGACCGGATATGGACAGATATTCGACAATGATACCGCCCTCGCGCGTGACAGGGCCATTGACGATGCGATGAACAAACTGGTTAGCAGCAAGCTCGGTTCCTTCGTTTCGGGCAGTTCCGTTGTAGAAGATTTCGCGCTCGTGTCCTCCCTCGTCGAAACGAAGTCATCGGGCATGGTAAAAAACTGGAAGGTCCTCAAGGAAGGCGCCGAGTCCGGCGCGTTCGTGGTGACCATATCCGGCGAAGTCTATCCCCAGGCGGTCAATGACACCATCGAATCGACCCTCAAGAACTACGGCCGTCCCAAGTTCATGGTTCTCATAAGCGAGACCTTCGAGGGCAATCTCAACCAGCCCGGCTTCACCCTGTCTCTTATACACATCTCCGAGCCCACGAGACCGTACTAGATC
>CALMJO010000337.1 GCA_937864375.1 uncultured Spirochaetota bacterium | reverse complement strand
GGTCTATGTCGAACGTCTCGCCCACGCGCGTGAACCGGTAGTCGCGGATCCGCTCGAGGGCGCGCGCGAACTCGTCATCGGGGGCGCTCATGGGTGCGGCGACCGCGAGGAGCGTCCTGTTCACGAAGGTCTTCTCGTGGCGATAGAGCACCGTCTCGCCGCCGGTCACGCGCGTCCCGCCGGGACCCAGTTTCAGGGTGCGCACCGGCGGCTCGCCGGCCTCGCCCAGCACCCGCTTCGCCTCGTCGGAGGCGTAGGGACAGCTCGTGAGATCGGCCTTCTTCGCGGCGAGCTTCATCGCGAAGGCGAGGCAGGTGTTTGATCCGCACTCGCGGCAGTTCGTGCCGGGGAGCAGCTTCTGTATCTGTAAACCCGTGAGAGCCATTACTTTCTCCTTAAAGATAAGTTCAAAGGACCGAGGGGATGGGGGGATGGAAAGAGATGAGGAGATGGTACGACTGGTGGTTCTTCTCCCCGGATTACGCTCTTGACCGCTTATGGCCCCCTGTCGCATTACTGCGATCTTCCTCTCGGGTCACATTTCGTTCCTCCGGCATTTATAGCGCGATGGTCTACGCAATGTCAACCACGTCAAGCGGAAAGCCCGCCATCCGTGCATTCCGCGCCGCAGCCTTCACGGCCGCGCCGCCAGGCCCTCGTCCCTGATCGTGCGGGAAATTTCGCCATAGAGCGCCCCCGCCCAATCGGGGAGGCCCGGTCCCGGGGCGAGCTCGCCCTCGAAGCGCCGGGGGCCGATTATCACGGTGATGTTCCCCAGGCCCGTGCGCGCCGCAAGCATGAAAAGCTCCTCGATCGCGCGGTCGCCCACGGCGAGACAGCCCTCGGAGTAATCGCGCCCGTGGATGTAGATGTCGCCGCCCAGGTTTGTTCTTCGATCCAGCCTCGCGTTGGCGAGATCGGTCGCGTTCGGGTAGTTGATCTTGATCGCCAGGTAGTAGCTGCTGTTGGGCTCGAGCTCCACCGGGGAATAGACCCCCTCGGGGACCTGCATGTCGCCCTCGCGAAGCTTGGGACCGGGTCCGCCGCTCGCCGCGGTGACGGGATAGGTATGGACCAGCACCGCGCCCCCCGCGGCGGGCGCCCAGAGCTCGAGCACGCGCTCGCGCTTGTAGGCCACGAGGACGGCCCTCGAGGGAGGGAAGGCGAGCTTCGCGCCGGAGAACCGGGCCTCCAGCCGTTTCCCGGCCGCCGGTCCTATGTCCGCGAGCACCTCCCCGACGGTGCGCGTGCCCCTGAGTTTCCGCCAGATCCCGCTCCACATGGACGTGCAGGAAGCCGCGGAAAATGCAATGATCCCGATCGTCGCGGTTATCACGACGGCGCGCGATGCCCTCACGTCAGCGCTCCCTCGTAAAATAGCTTATCGCCACGAGGACGAGCGCGAGCGGGAGGAGGACGCGCGCGAGCTTCCTGAAACGCGCGTCGCGCTCATGCGCCTTCGGGTCGTCAAGGGAGCCACGCGGCCTCATGAGCATGACAACCGCGAGGGCCGCGAGGACGAGCGCCGTGATAATGCCGAGTGTAGTCTGCATGGAACTCTCCCATTCTGACTAAAGTTCCCCGTAGGGGGGAGCGAAACATTATGTCATAGCACCCCCGTCCGCGCATTTATCAAGCGTTTTTCCCCGCGGCAGGGGCCGACGGAAATCGGCCCGTACGGGCGTGTAACAATACCGCGCCCGGGCACCCATACCGTACGGCTCACAAAAAAACCGGAACGGCAGGGACGCATTGAACTCGCTGGGAATACGCCGCGGCCGGTTAAATTGGAGGAATTATGAGTACCGTACCGTCACAACCCCATCGGGGTCAGAGCCCCCTCTATGCATCCCGCACGCTTTTCATGATCGCGGCGCTTGCGACGCTGGTCATCGCGGTTTCGTGCGGAACCGCGAAAATGGGCGGGCAGGTCACCGGCAAGCGCGCCGAATCGCCCATGTATGCTTCACAGGCACGGGACGGGAAGGCAGCAAAGCCTTCGCCGTCGCCCAAGAGCGAGAGCATGAAGGAGCGCATTGCGTCCGAAGAGGAATTCAACACCGAGGAATATGACAGCATCAAGGAAAACGAGTTCCTGGACGCGCAGAAGAATCCCCTTTCGACCTTCTCCGCCGACGTCGACACGGCCTCCTACAGCAACCTGCGCCGCTTCATTACCCAGGGCCAGATGCCGCCAAAGGGGTCCGTCCGCATCGAGGAGATGATGAACTATTTCACCTACGAGTATCCCCAGCCGGGGAACGACGCCCCGTTCTCGTTCACCACGGAGCTCGCCGCCTGCCCGTGGAACGCGGCGAACCGGCTCCTCCTCATAGGCCTGCAGGCGAAGAAGATACCGGTCGAGCAGATGCCGCCCACCAACCTCGTGTTCCTGCTGGACGTGTCGGGATCCATGAACCAGGCGAACAAGCTCCCGTTATTAAAAAGCGCGTTCAAGCTCCTGGTGAACCAGATGCGCGCGAAGGACCGCGTGGCCATC
>CALMJO010000336.1 GCA_937864375.1 uncultured Spirochaetota bacterium | reverse complement strand
GATGAACAGCGCCGGCTCGTGGGCCTCCAGGAGCATCGTGTCAAAGTCCGATGTTGCATTCTCAGGTTTAACCCTACAATTCATTATTTTTAGCACTATATCAACGTATAATGCTTGTATTTTAATTTCTTTCATGTATTGAATATTAATCTGAAAACCCAGGAGGCGACAAGTGGCAAAAAGGGAGAATACTGATTTTTTTCGTTATAAAACCATATTCCGCGCGATGCGAATGCCGCTGGCTTTCGTAGATCTTGAGAAGTTTGATGCAAACATTGCCTATGTCGCTTCAACACAAAATAATACAGGGAAAACTATTCGCATTGGAACAAAATCCTTGCGCTGCACCGAATTAATAAAGCGCGTTTTCCAGAAAGGCGGAAGCCCGTATAAAGGAATCCTCAGTTTTACACTGGAAGAAGCGGCATTTCTTGTGAGTAAAGGATTTGATGATATCATTGTTGCCTATCCCAGTTTGCAGCCTTCAAGCATCAAACAATTTATTAAGCTCACTAAATCTAAAAAAAGGATACGACTTGTTATCGATTCCGTAGAACATCTGCGTATTCTATCGAACGAAGGGCAGAAGGCTGGTGTTAGGCTTTCAGTGTGCCTGGATCTCGACATGTCATATCGACCGCTGGGGTCGGTCCACCTAGGAGTGCGCCGCAGTCCGATACACACCGTAGAACATGCAGTCAAGCTGGCACAGGCATCAAAAGCATTTAAATGGGTAACTATCGATGCAGTCATGGGATATGAGGCTCATATCGCAAGTCTATGTGATGATGTTCCTGGAAAAATCCTGGCCAATAAACTCATGTTTGCATTCAAACGTCTTTCTTCCAAAGAGTTAACAATACGCCGCGATACTATTGTGGAAGCGTTGAACGGCGAGAGCATAAATATCAAGACCGTCAATGGAGGCGGCAGCGGAAGCTTAAAATACTCCGGCAAAGACCCCATACTCACTGAAGTAACTGCAGGCTCTGCATTCTACTGTTCAGGGCTCTTTCAGCATTTCAAGGATGTGCACTTTTTACCTGCGGCATTCTTCGCCGTTGAAGTTGTGCGCAAACCCGCGCCAGGAATGATCACTTGTCTGGGGGGGGGATATACCGCCTCGGGCGAGATAGGACCAAATAAGCTGCCGACTCCGGTCTTCCCTGCGGGATTGAAGCTATTGACTCGGGAAGCGGCTGGTGAGGTACAGACGCCGCTGATGTTGCCGCCGGATTGTCCCTCTATTGAACTTGGAGATCCGATCTTTTTCCAGCATGCCAAGGCTGGCGAACTTTGCGAGCGGTTCAATGAATTATATCTGCTTGAGGGCTCCAAGATTGTCGGTAAAGTTAAAACCTACCGTGGCGAAGGAAAAGCCTTTTTATAACAGGAAACTGGATATATTAACAGCATAACTATCATCCAAAGTGATACACAAAATAACAGAGAGGTGCATCATGGCATCTGAGAAAAACGGCATATTTTACGGTTGGTGGATCGTATGTGGGGGGTTTATCCTCAACTTCATCGGTATTGGCATTGGCATCAACGCCATAGGTGTCTTTTTCAAACCAGTAATCGAAACATTAAATTTCAGCCGCGGTGATTTCTCACTCTATTTTACCATTGCTGCGCTTGCCATGACCTTTAGTGCACCTCTCGTGGGCAAGCTCATGGAAAAGTTAGATGTGCGTATTATTATGGGAATCAGCACTGCACTTCTTGGAGTTAGTTTTGCACTCTATTCTCAATGCGACACGCTTCCGCAGTTTTATCTCCTATCCGTGCTTGTGGGTATTGGTCACGCGGGAAGTCATATCATTCCCGTATCGACGATGATCAGCAATTGGTTTAAAGAAAAGCGTGGCATCGCGATAGGAATTGTCTTCACCGCAACAGGACTCGGAGGCCTTTTATTCAATCCTCTCTGCAACTGGATAATCATGGAATATGGGTGGCGTAATGCATATCTATTGCTGGGAATCCTCATCGCGGTAATATGCGTGCCTACTGCGGCATTTGTTATGCGCCTTGCACCTTCGCAAATGGGGTTGATGCCCGATGGCATGAAAGGAAAATTCCAGTCTCATGAAGAAATCACGCCTTCAGGACTAACTCTTGGAAATTTCTCCAAAACACGGTCGTTTTGGTTTCTTGCGAGCACGATCTTTCTAATAAATATTATCAACATGGGTATTCAGCAGCATTTAATACCGTATTTGACCGATCTTAAGCACAGCTCTACCTTCGCCGCAAATATCATGGCCTTATATCTGGGTATGACAATAGTAGGAAAGCTACTACTGGGCCGATTCAGCGATTCAAGCGGTTTGTCTAAAAGTCTGGTCATTTTTATTTCTGTTCTCATAGGTGGAATCATAATGCTCTTTGGAGCTGAAGTGGCACTGTTTGCAGTATTATTTGCTATCATCTATGGAATCGGCAATGCAGTTCAGACTGTTATGCCGCCTCTCATGACTGCAAAATGCGCTGGATTGAGACATTTTGCGCTCATATATGGGACCATCAGTATTTTTTCAACATTGGGCTCGGCAGTAGGGATGCCACTTTCAGGTTATCTGTACGACTGGAGCGGCAGCTACAACCCCGCTTTTGTCCTTTATCTTGTGCTCGCAATCTTCTCAGTGTTGTTCGGTATTCTTGCTCTTCGAAATGCAACATCCGAATAGAAATGTTATTAGCACCGGCAAGAATGCACAAGGATATTTACAAAAACCGATGATCCGACTCAGCGTAAAATGAAGTATTTTTCCTCACGTATAGGAAAAATAAAACGTTTGCTAAAAACCGACCGGTGCCTGTAATGTCCAGGAAAATCGCTTTTCTCCGGGAAGGAATGATGGACCGCGCGATCTCCATACTCATTTTCATCAATATTATCGTCACGTCGCTATTCTACTTCGTCGTCGCCCTCCTCATCTGGGCGTTCACGCGTCCCTTCGACAGGCGGCTGCGCCTGCTCCACCTCTACACCTGCTACTGGGGGGCGTTCTATACCTACATCATGCCGGCGTGGCCCGCGAAGATCGAGGGGCGGAGCAAGATCCGTCGCGGCGCGACCTACGTGCTCGTTTCCAACCACCAGTCCCAGCTCGACATCCTGGTCCTGTTCAGGCTCTACAAGCATTTCAAGTGGGTCTCCAAGGCCGAAATCTTCCGCTTCCCGCTCATAGGCTGGAACATGGTGCTCAACAACTACATCAAGCTCCGGAGGGGCGACAGGGAGAGCATCGCGCAGATGATGGCCGATTCCGAACGGCAGCTCGCGCAGGGAAGCTCGGTCTTCATCTTCCCCGAGGGCTCGCGCTCGCCCGACGGCCACCTCAAGCAGTTCAAGATGGGCGCGTTCATCCTCGCGAAGAAGATGCAGGTACCCATAATGCCCGTCGTGGTTGAGGGCACGCGCTTCGCGCTTCCCAAGTACAGCGTGAACTTCCACGGGAAGCATCCCATTAAGGTCCGCGTGCTGGACGAAATCCCCTACGAGAAATTCGCCGGAAAGACCGTGGAGGAAACCGCGGCCCTGGTATGGGACTACATGAACGCCGAGCTCCTCAGACTGCAGAAAGAGATGCACGCCTGAGGGCCGCACCGCACGTCTTCCGCGCGCGACGTGCTCCAGCGTGTTCCAGGGAAATGCCGGGCGAGGCCGGTCCGCGGTCCTCGGCCCCCCCTCTCACTTCTTTATTGCAAACGTAATTTGAACGACGGCGATCAGCTCCTCGCTCTCGTTGAACGCATCCACCTGCCACAACGATAAAAGTTTTCCCCGGCTTATCACCCTGCCCTTCGCGATGACCCTTCCCGTGGTCACGGGCTTCACGAATGACACGTACATGTTGACCGTCGAGATGTTCACCGCCTCGTAAAGGTAGCCGCACCCGACTATGGCGATGGTGTCGGCGAGCGTGACGATCACGCCCCCGTGGATGATGCCGGTGGGATTCAACAGGTCTTTCCTGAATTCGATCCCTCCCTGGACATGGCCCTTGCCGATGTCCGTGAGATAGATTGCGTTACGTTCGATGAACGAGCCCCTGACTAAATCGCTCCATTTGAACGTCAACCCGTTTTCGAAGCTGACCGATTCCAGACTCGCTGCCTGCATGCCGCGCCTCCGCCTTGTCGTGTAGTTGCCGGCCCGGGCCATCGGGTGAATATCCACCCTGAATCGGAACCGCCCTCATCCGCATTGCTCCGGCTTTTATTACGTAACAATATATTACGTATACGTACTATTTCGTCAAGCCATTTTCATCCTTCACAGGGCTTTATCCATACCGCGTTCCATTTCCTCGCCGTCAACAATCGGTCCCCTCCCTTATGTCCGGTGACCCCTGGAATTCCCCTTGAAACCTTGATTTCCGCCCCGGAAATCCATATATTGCTCTATTACTCTTTTATCACCGTGACCACGGCACTCTCCAGGAAAAGGAGGATCAGATATGAGATTCATGATGTTCATGATACCGGCGGTTTACCAGGGCAAAAGGGGCAGGACTTTGGGGTCCGATTTCGCGCCCGACGCCGATGCGGTTGAAAAGATGATGCGATATAACGAGGAGCTCGCCCGGTCCGGGGCCCTTATCTCGCTCGACGGCTTTCACCCGCTCTCCATGGGAGCGCGCGTTTCTTTTTCATCCGACAAGCCCCGTGTGACCGACGGGAAGCTCGTAAACGCGAAGGACGTCGTTGGCGGATACTGGATGATCCGGGTAAAATCCAGGGAGGAGGCCGTCGAGTGGGCGAAGAGGGTCCCCGCCGGCGACGGCGACATCATAGAGATCCGGCAGGTCTTCGAGGAATCGGAATTTCCCGAGGACGTTCGGAAGGCGGCGGAAAGCCCGGAAGTCAGGAAGGCTATCGATACGCACAAGCGATCGGCTTAGGCCCGGTCCATGGGCGGTCGCGTTAAATGTTTCAGACGCGCGAGAGAGAAGCTGTACCTGCACCAAAGCCCGTTCGCCCCAATGAGGCACTGGGCCTCGTGAAACTGCGCGGGGCCATAACAATGATCTTCCCGCCAGGAAGAAACGCCTTTCAGCAGTGCATGCATCACACGCATTTTTGAAAAACGCATTGATTAATTATTGACGATCGTGCCTTTTTTCAGCCAATACTTGGCAGCGCATCGGAAAATTGGCACAACCGGCAATACAAAGCAGAACGGATCCGGACCCGCCCGGTTCCCCGGTGCCTTTCGGAAGGAGCAGACCGGAGCCGCAAGCATGAAGAAAATCCAGGACGTTTCAAGATCCGTCGAGATCGACGCCTCCCCGGACCTGTGCTACCGGGTTATTTGCGACATAGAGAACTATCCCTCCTGGTTCAGGCACGTGAGGGAACTCTCCATTAGAAAAACCGGCGAGGACGGGCGCGCCCTGAGCGTACTGTACACGTTCGACCTGCTCATCAAGAAGGGAATCAGGATAGTGCTCAACTACCGCTACGACGACAACGCCCGCATACTGCATTTCCAGTCCGCCGGGGGAGACGTCTCGCGGGCTCTGGGCACGTACGAGTTTCGCGAGCTTCCGGGGGACCGCACGCTCCTCGTGTTCTCCGCGCGCGTGGACTTTGGCATGCTCATGCCTCAAACGATCACGGAATTCCTGTCGGGCCGCGTGCTCGAGGATTTCGTGCAGATGGTCCGGGAAGAGTGCGAGAAACGGAAGGGGTTTTTCCAGGGACGATGGCGGAGAAAATGAGCACGAACGACGACAGGCAGATGACGCTGCCCGGCATGAGCCACATGACCATGACCCTGGTCTGCCGGGAATGCAGTGCCCTCGTGCAGGACTCGGTGGCCGTGGGCGCGGGTGCCGGCCCCCTCCTCGCGAAGTTCGGATGGACGCGCGACGCCGGGGGCTTTTTGTGCGCCAAGTGCGGCAAGGATGCGGGGAGGCGATGAAGGGGCGCGGGCTTGGCATTATCCCCGCCCGTCAATGTAGAGGTTAAACGTTCAGCAATTTTTAAGCCCTGCTGAATCATTTAAGGGTACCTCTTTAAACCCCTCTTTAAAACGGCTCTGCATATGCCATCAA
>CALMJO010000335.1 GCA_937864375.1 uncultured Spirochaetota bacterium | reverse complement strand
GTGCATTGATGGCATATGCAGAGCCGTTTTAAAGAGGGGTTTAAAGAGGTACCCTCAAGAAAGAAGCACTAAGAAAGTGAACATTAATGCAAAAGGTGCTAATAATATCCGCCATTATCGCCGCTGTAACAAGAAAATTGCTAAAGCGCTGCTGCCGTTTTATGTCCTGATCATTCATCGCTGCTATTCCGGTTTTATTAACGTGTCCGAACCTCGCCGCGATCGTATATCAATTGAACTGCGCGTCAACTCGAAAACCTGATCCGCCCCGACCCCCGACCCTGAATGTTAAAGGCGGGGATTCTGGAGATTGAAGTGAAGATGTTTATTTTCCTACTAAAGAAAGGAGGAATACCTAAAAATATGATATTTATTCAAATTGACAGCAAGCATCAAATCCTGTATGCAGGTGCAATGAAAGCCAATAAAGCAGAAATAAAAAAGAGACTAGCCTCGTTGGCGGATGTCCTGTCGTTATATCATGTGTCCAGAATAGGACTTTTCGGCTCATTTGTCCACGGCACGCAGAGCGAGCAGAGCGATATAGACCTCCTCGTTGAATTCCGCGAGCCAATCGACCTTTTCGCTTATGTAAATTTTAACGACACCCTTTCGAAGATAATGCGCAGGAAGGTCGACATGGTAACGCTGAACGGCATTAAACCCGCCATAAGGGAAAAGGTTATAAACGAGGTCGAGTGGATTGAGGGAATATAGGCTCTACATCGACGATATACAACAGGCAATCGTAAAGATTCAATCGTATATCGCAGGGATGTCCCTGGATGACTTCAAAACCGATTCCAAAACATATGATTCGGTAGTTCATAATCTCATGATTATCGGCGAAGCCGCGGTAAAAATACCAGAAGAAATCCGCGGGAAAAGGCCCGATATCAACTGGAGCGGGATTATAGGGATGCGCAACATCATCGTCCATGGTTACTTCATGGTCGACGCGGATATCATCTGGAATACCATTACCTTGCGACTGCCGGAGCTCATGGCTGCCATAGAAGACCTGACCTGATAAAGAGAAAAACACAATTCTTCCCTCTCCACCTCTCCCGGTCCTCAGAGCACCGTCCCTGGGGAAATAGTCGCCTCAATACGGCTTCTGCCCCATATAATTCCCGGGCGGGCTGTAACGGCACACCAGGTAGTCGTACCCGCCGCCCTTCGCGAGACCGCACCCCACCTCCGTCGTGCCGCGCCAGATCACCTGGGTGTAGTGTCCCACGTCCTGCCATTTGCCGGACGTGCTCACATTGGGAAAGGATCCGTACTTGAAATACTTTTTCTCGCCGCCCCAACCGTCCACCATCTGCGTGAAGCTGAAGTAGCCGCTCGTTCCCATCCACAGGTTTTCTCCCTCGCCGGTGCCGGTCGCATGGACCATGCTCCCCTTCTTCGCGAGCTCCTTCGCCCATTCCTTCGCGTGCTGCGCGAGCGTGTTAGACCATGTGAGCGGCGGTATTCCCAGCTCCGCCCGGTATTTGTTGTGCGCGGCGAGCACCTCGGCGATCGCCTCCTTGTCGCCGGCGTAGCCGGGCTCGCGCGTAACGGCAATGTATGCGAGCGTCCCCGTCAGGAGCGCCAGCGCGATGAGGAGTGGAAGCATTCTTTTCATATGGTTACCTCTTGATTAATAGAGCTGTAAAGGCGTGTAAGAACAGGAGACAGGGAGATGGGAAGAGATGAGGGGGATAAGGACTATTTTTATTTTTCAATTCGTGCATAAAACACCTTCCCCACGCGCTCGATGTGCGCGAGCAGATCGGGATTGGCGATCTGCCGCCTGAGCGACAGGTCTATTTTATATGGAAGCATCAGGTCGTCCAGCTCGTTTTCCAGCTTCGCCAGGTCCGCGTCCCCGAGCCCGTTCTCCACGATCGTCAGGTCGATGTCCGAGCCGGGCTTTCCCGTTCCCATGGCCCTCGATCCGTACAGGATGACGCGCTCGATCGCCGCATACCGCGCAAAGCACCCCTTCATCGCCTCCTGCTGTTCCCGCTTCAATCCGAACATGGCTACCGCGCCAGGGACTCCATTTTCTCCAGGAAGGCATTAAACAATTGATGGTATACGTTCGCGATCTTCGTCACGATCTCCTTCGCCAGGTCCTCATTATACGTATGCGATGACTGGTTCCGGCTCTTCAGCATTTCCATCCAGCCTTCTCCGTCTGCGATAAGGCCCTTGTTGAAGGCCTCCCGGGTCGCGTCCCTGGATCCGGTGATAGAGGCGATTCCCTGATATTCAAAATAGTCCTTCATCACGTTCCAGGCAAGCTCGTGGGTGAACTCGAACCTCTGGATAAGGCCCTGCTCCTCGAGCTCCGTCAGGGATTTCTCCCTTTGCAGCCTCACCGCATCGTCCAGCAGGGCGTATGCCCTGGAATAGTTTTTGAGGCGCTGCTTCCATCGTATGTCCAGCTCGCTCATGGTTAACTCCGCCTTCCCGGTGTATCCTTTCAGCAAAATCCTTTCATCATGCTATCCCCTCCACGCGAGGAAGACGAGCGCCGCCCCGCACGCAAAGCCGAGGAGCGCGTTGGCGAGAGCGAGCGCCGCGCGGCCGCCCCCGGGCAGGCTCCCGAGCATGGCCTCCACCATGGCGATGAACCTTCCCGGGAAGAAGAGCATGGTGAGCCCGAACGCGACCAGCCCCATCACCGTGACGTACAGTCCCGGGCCGGCATACCCTCCGCCCATCGCGCCTATAGAAGCGCCAAGTCCCGCCATGAGCAGGCCGAAGAGGTACACGTAAACCCTCATGATCGTGCGGGAGATTCCCGTCCGCGCGTCGCGCGCGAAGCGGACGCAGACAAGGCCCATGGCGAGAAGGACGATTCCGGTGAAGCTCAAGGCGATCTGGGGCACTGTCACCTCCATTCCTGGTTTTTCAAGCCGCCGATTCTGCCGCCACCGCGTGACGCCGGTATGGTACACCAATACGCGGACGCGTCAACATGAAAACGCGGGAAATACGATACGCGACCCGCCTCTCGCGGTGCTGCACCGTCTATGCCGTCCTCAATGTTTATTTCCCGTAAAAGAAGGCATGGCGTAAGAATTGGAGATGTGGGAATGGGGAGATTTGGAAGAGATAATGGATTTGGGATTTTTCCCCTGTCATTAAGCATCAGAGGGAATACATGCCTTTTTCCAAATTGAGCAATAACCGTTGATTTGGTTCACGGTTCACTTTGAACCCCGCGGCCGGGGCGAAAAATCTTGATGTATGGCAGCGTGAAGCAAGCTCATTCCTCTCCGCCGGCAGGCGTGATC
>CALMJO010000334.1 GCA_937864375.1 uncultured Spirochaetota bacterium | reverse complement strand
GTCTTGAGTGTACCAGGCGAGCCCGGATGGCACGCCATGAACCCGATGAAATCGATCGGCCATTCGCCGGAGCGCACGCACACGCCGGCTGCGGGGAGGAGCTCGACCATGAAATTATTTTTTCGGCGCGCGGCAGCGTGCATCACGAGCTCAATGCTCTTCTGCGCCGCCTGCATGCTTTCCTGCTCCGTGCAGAAACGCACCCTCATGGACCGGTGTCTGCTCGAATGCGACTCACTCTACCGCGACTGCACGGAATCGTGCGGGGGCTTCCGGATGGGAGACACGCAGGATTCGCGCAGGAAAGACGCGGTCCTCTACGGGGGCGGAGAGTGCGTGGATCGGTGCGACAAGCGTCACGACGCGTGCCGCAGGGACTGCGAGCAGTACAAATCCTACGACGATATCCAGGAAAAGTGATCCATGCCGCGAAAAAAGCTCAGGGACATACAATCCGAGGCTCCCGGGATAAAGGCGCTCCCCATCAACAAGGTGGGCGTGAAGGACATCTCGTACCCCGTGGTGGTCCTTGACCGCGCCGAGGGACGCCAGCACACGGTCGCGCGGGTGAACATGTACGTTGACCTTCCCCACCACTTCCGCGGCACCCACATGAGCCGCTTCATCGAGATCCTCAACCGCTACCGCGACGGCATCAGCACGCTGAACATCCGCGAGATCCTGGAGGAGATGAAGAGCCAGCTCAAGGCGCAGAACGCCCACTTCGAGATCGAGTTCCCCTATTTCATCACGAAGGGCGCGCCCGTGTCCGGCGAGAAGGCGAAGATGGAGTACGCCTGCAGGCTCTCCGCGAGCTCCTACGACGACTATTACACCCTCGCGGTGCGCGTCCCCGTGCTCTCCCTGTGCCCCTGCTCCAAGGAGATCTCCGAGTTCGGCGCGCACAACCAGCGTTCCATCATCACCCTCACCGTGCAGGCGCACGAGCGCATCTGGATCGAGGAGATCGTCCAGGTCGCCGAGCGCTCGGCGAGCTCGGACATCTATTCCATACTCAAGCGCGAGGACGAAAAGTTCCTCACCGAGCGCTCCTACGAGAACCCCATGTTCGTCGAGGACATGGTCCGCAGCGCGGCCGAGCAGCTCGCCGCCATGGACAAGATACTCTGGTTTTCGGCGGAATCCGAAAACATGGAGTCCATCCACAACCACTCCGCTTACGCGCAGATCGAGATGGACCGCAGGCGGTGAGCAGCCGCCCGAAACCACGCACCGCGAAAAAACTCCGGGCTTTGCCCGGAGTTTTTAGTTACGCACGTGCCGTTTATTCCCGCGGTCAGTAGCGCGGTACGTTCAGGTCGGTATCGTAGAGCTTGCGGGGAATGATCAGGAAGAGCATGAGCATAGTGATGGAAAGGATCACCAGCAGCGACATGCCTATGAGTATTATCATCTGGTTCTTGATCTCGTCTATGCGCTCGAGCGAGACGCCCGTGCGGAACGCGCCCCAGTGCTTCCCCTTCACCGTGACCGCCGCGGCGATGTCCCATATTACCTTGCCCGTGTCCTGGTAGTAGAGCTGGCGTATGGGCTCTTCCCCGGCATGGCGCGCCGCGCGGATGCCGGTAGGGTCGTCGAAT
>CALMJO010000333.1 GCA_937864375.1 uncultured Spirochaetota bacterium | reverse complement strand
CTATAACGGGAATGTTCCTCGAACGGAACTCCCGTATGAGCGTCATGCCGGCACGGTCGGGAGTGGAGAAAAACGCGATGTCCACGCCATCGAACCTGATGTTCTCCGAGGCGTCCACCGTCATGTCGAAGGTTCCGCGAAGGTGGGGAAAAACCCTGCTTATGGGAACGCCTGCGTCCTTGCGGGCGGCAATCTGTATTATTTCCATCCCGGGATGCCGGAGCAGTATCTCGATGAGGCCCAGGCCGCCGAATCCCGTGGCGCCTATCACAAGCGCTTTTTTCATGACATGTCCTCCCGTCCGAGCAGTGACCGCGTTTTACACCATGCGCTCCGGATGTAAATATCTTTTTTGGAGTATCAGTCGACACCGGCGACGTGGGCGTATGCGGAGAGGTCCAGGATAACCCCGTCCATGAAGAGCGCGTCCCCGCCGGCGTCGCAGACGGGCCGTCCCCGCTCGAGGAAATGCCGGATGGTCCCGTCCTTGCATTCAAAACGGTATTCCACTTCGAACGGGGATTTGTTTCGCAACGCCTCGCGTACGGCGGAAGCGACGCGCGGGCGGTCAGCTTCATGGATGTGCGGCTCCAGGCAGCAGGCGGCGCCGGGGCTCAGTTCTTCGGGAGTGTACCCGGTCATGCCGAACAGCATGCCGTTGAAGAAATTAATTTCATGACCGTGGAGAAGGTCAATCCTGTAGACGATGCCGGGAACGTTGCCGGCGAGCGACTCGAACAGGCTTTCCATGCGGTCGAGCCGTTCATTCGTTTCGACCGGTCCGCCCGATTCGCGCAGCATGAACACGCCACCGCAGACCTCGCCGCATCCGTCAACGAGGATTGTGCCATCGGTCTCCATGCGCATGTAATGACCGTCCCTGTGCATGGAGCGGAAACGCATTATTCCCGTGCTGCGGGTGGATACTGCCTTTCCAAAGTATTCCAGGGCTGAGGGGAGGTCTTCCGGGTGAACGCGGTCGAACAGGTGGCGGCCGATTCTTTCCGCCTGCGTAAACCCGGTGATCCCCTGGTTTGATGGGCTCAGGTAGGTAACAATGCCGTCCCGGTCGACCTGGCAGATTATCTCGCGCATGCGGTCCGCCACGGTTTTCAGGCGCTCCTCGTTTTTCCTGAGCGCTTCTTCCGCCTTCTTCCTTCCCGTAATGTCCTGGATGGCGGTGATGATGCGGCAGAGACGGTGCTGGAACGCATCCCATTCGGGATAGATCGTCGCGTGAATCCAGCGGATATCGCCCCCCCCGGCGATGAGCCTGAAGTCCTCGGAGACCTGCTCGCCCCTCCGCAGCAGGTCGATGCACCTGAAAAACAGCGGCATGTCGTCGCGGTGAACGATTCGTGCCCAGCCCTCAAGCGAAGAGAGATCGCCGGAAGAATATCCCAGTTTCGCGCGGAAATAGTTGGTAGACCATTCCAGCGAAAAACCTCCATCGGGCTCTATTCGCACGCTGCTTGCCCCGTCGCTTACCAGCTCGGAGAGGAGCCGGTAGCGGTGCTCGCTTTCCTTTAGTTTCTTTTCAAGCTGGTGCCGGTGTATCGCGGTTTCAATTGAGGAGAACAGCTCGCTGGTTCCCACGGGCTTGACAAGGTATCCGTACGGGTAGGTTTCCTGAGCGCGCTCGAAGGTCGCCTTGTCGGCGTGTGCGGTAAGGTAGACGATGGGAACGTCGCAGTTCTGGAGAATCTGCCTGCTGGATTCGATGCCGTCGCTGCCGCTGCCGAGCACTATGTCCATCAACACCGCGTCGGGCGAGAGCGCGCTCACGGCATCGGCCGCGCGTTCACCGCTCGCGACGGTACCGACGACTTCGTACCCGATCATTTGAAGCGTGATTTTCAGGTCTTCGGCGATGATCGGCTCGTCTTCGACTACGAGTATTCGTTTTTTTTTCATGTGCGCACCCGGTACACACCGGGGGACAAGTCTGCATGGAAATTAAAAAATTGCAAGCAAATTGTCTTGACAATATTCATCATGATGTTTAATTGCAACTCGCTTTGTGCCCCGGTCACGGCGGCATTACATGCACTCGTTCAGGAGGTTATCATGAAAAAGTATAATGTTGTTGTTCTGGGCGCAACAGGCGCGGTTGGCATTGAGTTCAGGAAAATTCTGCTCGAGCGGAAATTCCCCATCGATAAAATAAAATTTCTTGGGAACACGACCGTCGGCAATGAGATAGAATTCGGCGGGCGCACGGTGAAGGTCGAAGCGGTGACCGACGATTGTTTCAAGGACTGCCAGATAGGCCTGTTTTCGGCGGGCGCGAGCATTAGCAAACAGGTGGCGCGCAAGGCCGCGGAATCGGGCTGCGTGGTCGTCGACAACAGTTCCGCCTGGCGCATGGAAGCGGACGTGCCTCTGGTTGTTCCCGAGGTAAACCCCGACGATGTGGACTGGAACAAGGGCATTATCGCGAATCCCAACTGCTCCACCATCCAGATGGTGGTCGCGCTAAAGCCAATCCACGACGTCGCGAAGATAAAGCGCATCGTGGTGAACACCTACCAGTCGGTCTCGGGGACAGGGCTCAAGGCGATCGAGGAGCTGAACATCCAGGTCAGGGATATCATGAAGGGCCAGCCCATATCCCAGCGCAAGGTCTACGCGCACCAGATCGCGTTCAATTGCCTTCCGCACATCGACGTTTTTCTTCCGAACGGCTACACCAAGGAAGAGATGAAGATGGTCAACGAGACCAAGAAGATCATGGGCGACGACGGCATCCGGGTGACGGCGACCACGGTGCGCGTGCCGGTCATGTATGCGCATTCCGAGGCGGTGAACATCGAGACCGAAAAAAAGATCACTGCGGCCGAAGTGCGCGCTCTGCTCTCAAAGGCGCCCGGCGTCACCGTCGTCGACGATCCCTCGCAGAACCAGTATCCTCTCGCCATCCACGCCGAGGGCAAGGACGACGTGTTCGTAGGACGCATCCGCGAGGACGAATCGCTGGATACAGGGATCAATATGTGGGTCGTGTCGGACAACATCCGCAAGGGAGCCGCGCTCAACGCCGTCCAGATAGCGGAGCTGTTAATAAAGAAGAATCTCGTCTAGCGTGGATCAGTCCGCGTCCGGGTAGCGCCGGCGTATGGACCGGATGAAGTCGATGCTTTCGAAAAAGATTTCCACGAGCTCGGGGTCGAACTTGCTTCCCCCGAGCTTTTTAATTTCATCGAGCACGGAGTCCTCGTCCCAGGCGCTCTTGTAAACCCTTTTTGAAGAAAGCGCGTCGTACACGTCGGCAAGTGCGACTATCCTGCCGAACACGGATATCTCTTCACCCCTGAGCCCCGTCGCACGTCCGCGCTCGTCCGCGATGAGCGGTTTTCCCGTGGCCACGTCCACGTGACCGGGATAGCCGGTCCCGTCCCAGTTTTCATGATGGGTGAGGGCGACGGTGGACGCGACCTCGTCGAACACCGACTGTTTTTCCCCGAACAGCCGCGCACCCAGGTAGGTATGGCTCTTGATGATGTCGTATTCCTCCTCGGTGAATTTCGCGGGCTTCTTGAGAATCAGGTCCGAAATGGCGACCTTCCCCACGTCATGCAGCATCGCGGCCATACGGAGCACGTCGCGGTTTTTTTCAAGCTCGGCCGCCGACATGCCGCGCCTCACGGCCCATTTCTCGTAAATCTCGACGGCATACGAAGCGACGCGATTTACGTGGGCGCCCGTTTCCTTGGGGTCCCGGAGCTCCGCCATGCTTATCATGCGCAGCAGGAGCGTGCGGGTCATCTGCGCGCGCTGGAGTATCATGCTCGCGATGCCCGCGAAGTGGAGCACGAACGGCTCGTCGGCCGCGTTGAACGGGATGACGTCTCCGGCGTCATCCTTGGCGTTGATGATCTGGAGCACGCCCACCACGTCATCCCTGTTGGTCTTCAGGGGGACCGTCAGCATGGAGGTCGTCCGGTACTTTGAGATCGTATCGTAGGTGGAATCGAAATGATATGGCTCTTCTCCGGGAATGGCGTATACGTCCGGGATGTTGAGTATTTCCCCGGTGGACGCGACATATCCCGATATGGACCGCGGACTGATCTTTACCCTGAAGGTGGAATAGATGAGCTTATGTCCGGGGGGGAGCTGCCCCTGCATGGTATCGTTCTGCACGTGGCTGAAGATGAGCTCGTCGCCCTCCCGGACGTAGATGGAACCGGCATCGGCGTTAACCACCATGCGCGCCTCCCTTAAAATGCGCTCGAGCAGGATGTCGAGGTCCTGGATATCGACCAGTTCGGACCCCAACCGTATTATTTCCCTGAGCTTGTCGACTTCGTTTTTCTTCATGCCACCCGCACCATTCTCCGAATCAATATATCATGTAACGATATTCGTGTGAAAAATTCAAGTCAATGGATGGAATTATCGTACTAAATGGTAGAATTATTTAAGTAAATATTTTAGCATGGCCGTACGAAAATCAAATGAGAGCGGCCACGGTCGCTCTTCAGGGCGAATATTCAGAACGGGACGGCGCGTATACATGAAATACCTTCTTTGCTATTTCCACCCGAAGGCGAGCAAGATACTGGTAGAGAAAACGGCCGAAACCGGCGAGAAGGTCCTTGCGCTTTCCTCGCACTACAATTTCGCGGGAAAGGGCGAAATCGTCGCCCGCGCGGTAAGCGCCGAAAGCCCCGAGGAGGCCAGGACTTTTGCCGATCCGGGCATGACGGTGTACGGGATCGAGCCCAATCCGGGGTATAAAACCGGCGATGGAATCTATTATGACCAGATGGAAAGCTGCTACCGCGCCGCGGAATACGGTTTCGCGGTGCTGGACTCCACCATGCAGAAAATCAAGCTTCTGGAGCCCGTTCATTACGCCAAGAACAAGATCCACGCATATTTCCTGATTGTTCCCACGAAACTCAGGAAAATCCCGTCCTACCGCGACATCGAGGAATTCCTCATGCGCAAGAAGATCGTGACCCTCCTCCAGAAGGAGCACATCGAGGAGCAGCTTGCAGAAATCAACGTGGACGAACCGCGGCTTCACCGGGTACTCGTGGCGCGCGGGAAGGAGCCCGTGCATGGCTACGACGAGTATTACACCTCGCTGGTCAGGTACGAAAAAAAAGCCGGTAAAATAATGGAGGACGGGAGGATCGACTTCAAGGAGCTGGACTCAATCCTCGAGATCAAGAAAGGCACCGAGGTGCTCAAGCGCCATCCCAAGGTGAAGCCTGTTGACGGGTGGGACGTGTTCGGCGACAAGGTCGACGGCCTTTATGAAAGAAAGGACAGCTTCATCAAGGGAGAGAACCTCGTGGAATCGCCCGAACAGCCCGGCATACTGGTGGCTGGGCTTGATGGCTGCCTGATAATGGACGGGAGGAAGGTGTCAATATCTCCCCGCGTCGTGATAAAGGGAAACGTGGATTACGATTCGGGCAACATCGATTTCAGCGGAAGCGTTCAGATCATGGGCTCGGTCATGCCCGGCTTCACGGTCAAGGCCAAGGGCGACATCATCATCGAAAAAAACGCTGACGACGCCTACCTCGAGGCGAGCGGCAGCATAATCGTGAAACAGGGGCTGGCCGGCAAGGGAAACATGCGCGCGATCGCCGGGGGCAAGATCAAGGCGAAATTCCTCCTCAACTGCGACATCGAAGCCGTGGGCGAAATCGAGGTGGATGAGTCGATCATCAACAGCCGCGTGTTTTCAAACGACAAGGTCATGGTCACCGCCAAGCACGGCAAGATCCTGGGGGGGGAAATCACCGCGCGCCACGAGGTGGTCGCAAACATAATCGGCGTTCCCAAGGAAAACCTCACGAAAATAAATGCGGGCCGCAGCCTCTTCGTGGAGCGCGAAATCGTCGGCATCAGGGAGGAGATAAACGCGGTACAGGTGCAGATCGACGAGGTGATGATGAAGCTCAAGACCAGCTTCGGGGAGGGTGTGTTCGACGATCCCAAGAAGTTCATCGCCATACTGCCACCTATCAAGAAGAAGCAGTGCGTCACGCTGATAACCGAAATACAGAACCTCAACCGGACGAAAAAGGAGATTGACGCCCGGCGCGTCGTCGCGGAGGAGAAGCTGAAGCTTGAGCGGGAACCGGTGGTCGTCGTAACGGACTGCGTGTACCCGGGGACCGTCATCTCCATCAAGAAACACATACGAAGAATCGACCAGAAGCTGGACAACGTCAAATTTTTCGACGACATGGATACGCGCGAGATACGCTACACGTCCGCAGTCTGATTCCCCGGATTTTTTATGCGCACCGCTCCCGTGATGCGCTACAATAATTTCTTGACGGGGCCCGCCCGCGTTCCTCAATATTTGTAACCTGCTGTGCTGGAGAGCGAAAATGATAACCAGGAGCGACCCATCCACTATCGTCGATTCACTCTATTGCCTGGGGCCCGCTCCCGTCCCGTCATTTTTGCTGGACGGCGAGCACCCGGCCGTCTTCGAGGCAGGTGTCTACGCGTTCGGCCCCTCGTACGTGAGCGGGATCAGGAAGCTCCTGGGCAGCAGGGAGCCTGAGTTCCTTTTCATT
>CALMJO010000332.1 GCA_937864375.1 uncultured Spirochaetota bacterium | reverse complement strand
TCTTGCCGCGGCTCAGGCCGGCAGCGATCCAGTTCAGGGCCGCATCCAGGGCGGTTTTTACTCCGGCGCGATCGATGGTCGCGACTTCCGCGAACGGCCGGTTTGTCGCGGGATCGATGGCCGTTATCGTCGTGTCGCTGTCCAGCCACTTCCCGTCGACATAGATTTTATAACGCTGCATATTCCGCTCCCTGGAGAAGCAGCGGGGTGAAATTCCCGGCGCACTTTTCCACCCGGCTGATGATCGCGAAACCGGGGAAGCCGCACCGCGGTATGCGCCGTGGGCCTCCCGAGATGACGGTTGAACGTGATCCGGTCATATCTATTGAACCTCCCTCTCTTTCATGCGGCCCTCTGTCCCGCCGATCATCTACTGGAAGGAGAGGTTTTTCAGAAAATACGCAAACGCGATCCCCAGGTAATTGCCCAGGGCGAGCCCGATTATCCCCGTGATGATGCCCGAAAGGATCACGTCCTTGTTCTTGAGCGCGCTCGCGATCACCGGCACGAACGGGGCCGAAAATATTCCCGCCACATTTGTAATGATAACCGTGTCCGTGTCAATGCGGAAGACGAGCGCGAACACGATATGGATGACCAGGCAGCCGTATACGACGATTCCCGTGTAGATAATGATCGACGGCATGGTGCTTACTATGGCCTCGAGGTTGGACATGGATCCCACGACGAGGCAGAAGACGAACATGATATACTGGCCGAACTGGAAGGTCATTTTCAGGTTGTGGATGTACGGCACGAACGAGGCGAGTATGCCAAGGGTGGTGATGCTTATGATGAGCGCCGCCATGTTGAAATCCTTCGGGACCAGCGTATAGGCAAGGCCCGCCACGCAGAAGATGGCGCCGGAGATGAGCGAGGCCACGGCCAGCGACCTGAGCGTCGAAGGTTTGAATATGCCCGAATAATCGTCGAAGTCCTTCGTCTGGTCTTCCGCGCACAGGGCCGAAGCGGCGCCGTCCTGCACCCGGGCCGGGGGGCAGAACGGGCGCAGCACAAGGGAGAGCAGGCGCTGGGCGAAGGTCAGCATGAGGATGAAATAGGGCGTGCACATGATCATGTCGGCGGTATTGGTGAGGACGAGCAGGTGCTCCGGCGCTTTCAGGGCGAGACCTATGGCGTTCAGGTTCGCGCTCGTTCCCACCGGGATGCCCACGAGCATGCCCGCGACCTTCCAGGCGTCCTCGAGGGTGTCGCGATAGATCAGGTAGCCGATGAATGTCGCGATGAGCGCCGACAGTATCATCAGGAAGCATGACAGGAGCGCCTTTCCCGCGAGGAATCTCCATCGCATGACGTCCAGCGAGAAGAGCATGAGCGACAGGGCGATGGGAATGGTGACGGTCATGAAGTTCATCTGCACGTCATTGGCGGACGCCGGCAACACGCCTGTATTGCCCACGAGCATTCCCAGGCCGTAGCACAGTATTCCCGCGCCCAGCTTGTCGAGCAGTGGAAATTTTTTGCACAGGTAGATGTCAACGCAGGAGACACGAGAAAAAATGCGACGAGCAGAATTGTTGCCACCATGGTTATTCTCCTTTACTATATATTCGCGAAATAGATCAATGTGTAAGAGTAGGGGATGTGGGGATTGAAGAGATGGAGGAGATAAAAGAATTTGATTTCCCCTTTGTCATTTCGAATCCCGTCTCCCGGGTGAGACATCTTAGACGCACCGATGCTCATCATGGCTCCTCATCGCAAACGGCCGCGGTTCGTCGAAATGACATCACCATTTTTATCTCTTCAATCGCCTTCATCCGTTATCTCCTCATCTCCCATGAAAGGCGCCTTCAGTTTAAGCTGTGTCACGTCATGAGCTTGAAATGCGGCTCGAGCTTCGTGATCACCTCGACCACCGAGGGCGCGCCGGAGGCGAGCGCGGACTTGAGCGCGTCGCCCAGGTCGCCGGGCCTTTCCACCTTGTATGCCCCGCAGCCTGCGGCGCGGGCGTAGGACGCGAAATCCGGGGCCGCATACTCGGTGCAGTAGCGACGGTCCGGCGCCTGGAAATCCCTGATGTTGCCGAGCGCCGCGTTGTTGAGCACCACATAAGTCACCGGCAGCCCGTACTGCTTCGCCGACTCCAGGCAGTGGAGCATCATCATCATTCCGCCGTCGCCGCACACGGCCACGACCTTCGCGTCCCTGCGCAAGAGCTGCGCCGCGAGGGCCGCGGGGGTCCCCCATCCCACGCCGCCGGCGCCGCCCGGCGCGAACACCTGTCCCGCCTTCGTGGACCGGAAATGCCGGGCGAACCACTGCCGGTTGTTCCCCGCGTCGAGGCATAACAATGTATCTTCACCCATGGCGCCGTTCAATTCGCACACGATCCGCTCGGGCGCTATGGGGCTTTCATCCGATGAAAACTCCGCGCAGGAGAAGAAGCCCGTTTCGGCCTTGCGGCCCTTGAGCGCCTCGATGCGCGCCCGGACATCGATCCCGGGATTGCTCGCGGATACCGCCTCGATAATTTTCCGGAGGCCCGCCCCGGCATCGGAAACGGCGCCGATCTTGACGGGGTAGGTCCATCCCACGTTCAGGGGCTCGATATCCATCTGGATGATTTTCTGTTTTAGGGGATCGATATAGTCCGGCGAGAGCATGCGCGTGTTCTCGGGAGAGAGCCCCGTCCCCACGGCGAAGAGAGTATCGGCCCCCATTATCTTTTCGTTCGCGATCTTCTGTCCGATGCCGCCCATCGTGCCCAGGGCGAGGTCGTGCGTTTCGGCGATGGCGCTCTTTCCCATGAAGCTCGTGGCCACGGGAATGCCCAGGAGCTCGGCCAGCGTGCGGAGCTCGCCGTAGGCGCGCGCGCGATGGACCCCGGCGCCGGCGATGATGACCGGGTCCTTCGCCTGGATGAGCGCCTGGGCGATCCGCCCTGCGGTCTCCGCGTCGATGCAGGGCGGGGGCGCGTTCAGGTGTCCCGCCGCGGGAAAGAGCCGCGGATTCACCGCAGCCGTGTCGACCTGCGCGGCGAACAGGTTCATCCGCGCGCAGACGCACACGGGGCCCGGCCGCCCGGTCACGGAATGCTTCACCGCCAGGCGAATCCCGTGGAGCACCTCGTCGGGACTGTTGGCGAAGCAGGTGTACTTGGTCATGGAGCGCATGATGGCGGGCAGGTTGAAGGAGCCGTATTCCCCGGTGCCGTTCTGCCAGGGACCATGCAGGGTCAGCCCGCCGTAATCGCTGGTGTCGGTGATGACGATCAGGGGCGATCCGCCCAGGTGTGCCTCCAGGATGCCGAACGCGGCGTTCGAGGCGGCCCACGCTCCCTGCGCGATCACGGCCGCCGGTTTTCCCGTGAGCCTGCCGTGCATGTCGGCCATGCACGCGGCCGCGCCCTCGTGCCGCGCGAGCACGCTCGTGATCCGGTCCCGGTGCTGGTAGAGCGCGTCGTACAGGAAAAGCGCCCCTCCCCCGGGAATGCCGAACACGTGATCCACCCCGCACTCGATGAGCGTCTCCACCACGGCATTGTTGAGCGATTGCATCATTGCGAGCCTCCTCCGCCGAATCGGGACCGGCTTATTTATTTTCTTTCACGATTTTGAAACACTCCCCCGCGACCTCGACCGTCCTGTCTATGTCCGCCTGCGAGTGCCCCAGGCACACGAACCAGTTGTGGTGCGGATGCAGGAACACGCCTCGCCGCGCCGCCTCGCCGCAGAAGAGCCTGTTGACGGAAAAATCCGCGTCGTTCTCGAAGCGCATGAAGGGCATCACCGGGTGCCCGGTGTAACGGACCTGGAGGCCCGCGTCCTTCGCCTGGGCGAGCATCCCGTCACGGAGCTTCACGCCGGTATCGAACAGCTTTTTAATGACGCTGTCGCGGTTGATGATGTTGATGGTCGCGATGGACGCCGCCATGGGGACCGCCGCGAAGAAATGGGTCCCGGTGAAGTACACCGCTTCCGCCGCCGGCTTGAAGGCGGCCTTGCCGGTGATCGCGGAGATGGGATAGCCGTTCGCCATGGCCTTCCCGAAGCATATGATGTCCGGTTCGCACCCGTAATAACAGTGCGAGCCGTTCTCGTGGAGCCTGAACCCGCAGCGAATATCGTCCATGATGAAGACGATCCCCTCGCTTTTGCAGAGGCCTTCCAGCCCGCGGTAGAAATCCGCGTCCGGCAGCACCTGGTCCGCCATGGCGGGATGATGATGCGGCGTGAGCATGACGCCGGCGATATCGCCCCTGTGTTCTCCGATAAGCTTTTCAAGCCCGCCGAGATCGTTGAAATTGAACGAGCACACATGCGCACGGTACTCCTCCGGAATGCCGGCCGTGCTGTGCGAGCACCAGAAGTGCGCCCCGTTGTAGGCCCCGGTGATGTTGATGATCGTTTTCCTGCCGGTATGCTGGCGCGCGATGGAGGTCGCGTAGGTGGTGACATCGGAGCCGTTCTTGCCGAACGCGGTCCAGTCCATTCCGCGGACCTGTTTCACGAGCACCGCGGCGAGCTCGTTCCACCGGTCCGTGGGCAGGGTGAAGGACTCGCCGCGCTTCATCTGGTCCATGGCCGCCTCGTCCACCTCGGGGTTGCACATGCCGAGCACGTTGGTGCCGAAGGAGCACATGTAGTCTATGTACTCGTTCCCGTCCACGTCCCACACGTGGGAGCCCCTGCCGCGCGTGAAAAAGCACGGGTACGAGCCGTAGGTCAGGAAGTACGGGCTCCTGGGCCCGTATATGCCGTTAGGCACCATTCTTTTTGCCTCTTCGAACATCTTGTAGGATTTCTCGAATGAATAAAGTTTCATATGTCCTCCTTTTTATGTTTCACGGCCCGTGCGTCGTCGTTCATCTCAATAGATAGGGAATCTCGACCCTGAGCGCCTTGTGAGGGCACTCGATCTCGCAGGGCAGGCAGAACCAGCAGGTGCGGTATTTTCCGTAGGCCTGTCCGCAGGAGAGGCATCGCCGCGCTTCCCTGCGCGCGGTCTCCCCGTCAAGGCACTGCTCGATCTCCGCGAAATCACCGCGCCCGGAAAATTTCCTCTCGGGAATGCGCACCCGCTCCCGCGCGATCTCCTTTTCCGTGACGATCGGGAAATCGGTCTCCACGGG
>CALMJO010000331.1 GCA_937864375.1 uncultured Spirochaetota bacterium | reverse complement strand
ATGGAACGACGAGGCGATAAACCCGGCGACGATGACCGCGCCGCCCAGGTGCGCGACGCGTGAGGCGAGGATCGCCCTCACACTCAGCGTCGCGAGGTCCCTCGCGGCGAGAATGGCGCACATGAGCGCGAGCGCCGTGAAAATATAGGGGACCGGCTCGACGGTGAATGCGAAGTTGAACGCGAATGCCGGGCCAATCGATGCGGCTCCCGCCGCCGCGAGGAACCGCGTGTGCGCGCGCACGGGGAGCATGCTCAGGGGCGCCAGCCCCATGAACACGAGGACGAGTATCCCCATGGGGACCGAAATCTGCATGTAGAAGCTCTGCTGGACGGAAAAGGGCTTCTGCGAGAAGAGCGCCGAGATGAGCGGCATGGAGGTGCCGATTGCGACGAAGGCGGCGTAGAAGACGAGCGTGACCACGCCAAAGGAAAGGAGCGTGTCCCACGCGAAGGCGTCCGTGCTCAGGGGCGCTCCCCTGATCGCGCGGAAGCGGACCGCGTAGAGGAAGAGCGGGCCCGCGGCGAAAAAGAACAGGAAGAACATGAGATAGCGCGAGAGCCCCAGGTCGCCGAAGGAGTGCACGGAAAAATCAGAAAGCACGCCGCTGCGCGTGAGAAAGGTGCTGTAGAAGACGAGCACGAACGAGGCGAGCGCGAGGGCGAGGTTCGTCCGCACGAGGCCGCCCTTTCTCTTCTGGACGATGAGCCCGTGCAGGAGCGCGAGGATCACGAGCCAGGGAATGAGGGAGGAGTTTTCAACCGGGTCCCAGCCCCAGTATCCCCCCCAGCCCAGCACCTTGTAGGCCCAGTATCCGCCCAGGAAGATACCTATCCCCAACGTGGCAGCACTGAAGAGCACCCATCCGCGCGCGCGTTCGGCCCACCCGGTGAAGTCGCGCTGGACGAGCGCCGCGATCGCATAGGCGAACGGGACCGCGGCGGATGCGTAACCCACGAAGAGCGCGGGAGGGTGCACCACCATCCAGGGGTCTTGAAGGAGCGCGTTGAGCCCCATCCCGTCCGGGGGCGCCGTTCCCGCGGCGATGCCGGACGCTGCGTCCTCCCAGACGTAGCGGAAGGGACTGTGGACCGCGAGCATGACCAGGAGCGCCATCTGCACGGCCAGCAGCACCGGCATGATGAGATGCTCGTCGGTCTCGTTTTTGGAAATCACGTAAGCCCCGAAGAGCGACACGAGCATGGCCCACAGGAGGAAGCTCCCCTCCTGCCCGGCCCACAGGGCCGCGACCAGGTACGCGGGGTGCAGGTCGCGCGCCGAATAGCTGTACACGTAGGCGTACTCGAAGCGATGCATGAGGAAAAACATGAGGAGCAGGAGCATCGCGGCGAGCATTCCCGCCCCCGCCAGGTGCCAGGTCCTCCGCGCGGCCTTGAGCATGCGCGCGTCGGCGCCGCCCTTCAAATAGAAGATGAACGACGCGCCCGAGAGCATGAGCGCGAGCAGTAAGAGAATAAATCCGGGGTTCATTGCCGTTTTTCCTTGGTGTATTTGGACGGGCACTTCACGAGGACCTTGTCCGCGACGAACTGCTGCGCCTGCGCGCTGTAGATTCCCAGCACGACCACCTTGTCGGCGTGGGTGAGGTTCGCGGGCTCCACGCCCTTTGCGCCCACCTTCATGGCGGTTCCGTCGTCGTCGCGCAGGGTGAAGGAGTAGCCTCCCTCGGCGCGCTCCACGGGCGCGGTCTTTTCGAGCACGCCGATCACCTGGACGAACCGGCTGGACCCCATGGCCTCCTTGAAGGCCACGTAGGGCGTGAGCATGCCCCGCATGGCGTACGCGGCGAGCGCGATAAAGAACAGGGCGAGGGCGCCGATTATGAATTTTTTAGCCATTGAGCTTCTTCTCCATTTTAGAGAGGCGCACGTCCAGGCGGAGAAGCAGGAGCGCAACCCCCGCCCATATGCCGAGTATCACCCACATTGACGCCCGGGGCGAGTCGGCGGGGCGTTCCTCTGCGGACGGGGCGCCCATGTTCTTTTCCTGCGAGATGCCGGCGGCGGGAGACTGCGTGTCCGCCGCGCGCGCGGCCGGAGCAAGGAAGAGCGCGCACAGTATGAGCGCGCCGATTACCGCGGCGCGCGTGCCTTTATTCTTCATGTGCCCTCTCCTCGAGCGTGATGGTGATGCGCGAGATGCGCTGCATGATGGAAAATATGTATAGATAGAGCAGGGTGAAGGCGACCGCGCTGCACAGGAGCGCCGCGCGCATTTCGCCGTCGAGCCTTATCTTCAAGTCGGGATTGATGAGCGGGTCGGGGTGGAGCGAGGGGTAGATGCGCGGCACCACGAACACGAAGAAGGGCATGGCCGTCATCGCGACGACCAGGTATGCCGCGCTGATCCTGCCGCGAGAGGGGTTGGTCTCGAGCGCGGCGCGCAGCGCCAGGTAGGCGACGCATCCCAGCAGGAGCGCCACGATGCTCGTCTCGCGCGGGTCCCAGTTCCAGTAGCTTCCCCACATGAGGCGCGCCCACATGGAGCCGCTCACGGTGGCCAGGAGCGCCGCGTAGCTGCCAATGAGCATTGAATTGTGGAAGCGCGCCTCCCGCAGGGGATCGTGCGCCCCGCGCAGGTAGAGCACGGCGCACACGCCCGCGACCGCGAACGCGAGCACCGAGATCCACGCGACCGGAACGTGGAAGTAAATGATGCGGCTGGTTTCGCCAAGGATGTCCGCGGCGGGCGCCCACGCGAACGCGAGCACGATCGCGAGCGGCATGAGCAGGTGCACCAGGTGATGTGGTCGAAGGGCGCGCATGGCCGGGGTGGAAGGGACGCTATTCCTCGCTCCAGATGTGTTCAAAAAGCATATACGATACAGCGACGAGCGCACCCGAAAATGCAAGTAAAAAAAGCGCGCTCCCGGCGACGTCGGCGTCCGCACCCAGAAGGATCGTTGACGTGGTGCTTATGCATATCCAGAGCACGGGCAAAAGGACAGGGAACGAGATTACCGTGAAGAGCGCGGCTTTCCCGCCCGCGCGCGCCACGATGGCCGCGAGCACCGTGGAGGACGCGGCGATGGCGAAGGTGCCGGAAGCGGCCAGGGCCAGGAAGCCGGGACCGGGAAGGCCCACGTTCAGGAAGAAGAGGTAGAGCGGCGTGATGATGACCGCGAGCGCAAAGAGCATCGCGCAGTTGAAGACGAGCTTCGCGGTGAACACCGCCTCCGGCGGGGCGACGAGCCGGAGCAGGAGCGAGGTGCCTTCCTCCTCCTCGCGCGTGAAGATATGGGCAAGGCCGCTCATCGCGCTGAAGAAGACGATTATCCAGTAGAGGATGGCATGCACCAGGGGCGCGAGAGGCGCGCCCCCCGCCGCAAGGCTCACCGAGAGCGTGGTGATGGCCGCGAAGGCGGCCGCAACGCTCACGGCGAAGCGGCTGCGGAATTCCACCGTGAAGTCCTTGCGGATGTGCGCGCGCGTGGCCCTAAGCAAGGCTCACCCTCCCGGAGCAGAGGCCCGCCTCGGACTCCTCGTTGGTCGCGATTATGATGAGGGTGGAGGGGAGCAGCTCATGCACGATCGACGCGAGAACCTCCTTCCCGTGCGCGTCGAGGTTCATTCCGGGCTCGTCCAGCAGGAGGACCGACGGTTCATGCGCCAGGGCGAGCGCGATCTTGAGGCGCTGGCGCATGCCCGAGGAGAAGTGCCGTACGGGTTTTCCCATGTGGCGCTCCAGCCCCATGCGCGCGCACAGGTCGCGCGCATGCCCCTCGCCTGCGCCCAGCGACGTGCACACGAACGAAACAGTTTCCCCTGCCGTGAGGTCGCCGTAGAGCGAGAGGCGTGGGCTCGCGAAGCCCACGAGCGCGCGGCGTTGCGCGGCGGAGAGCGGCTCCCCGTCCAGGGTGCAGGCAAGCGCGCCCGCGCTCTCGCGGCGAACCCCTGCCAGGATTTCGCAGAGGGTGGATTTCCCGGAGCCGTTGGGCCCGGTGATCGCGAGCGATTCCCCGGTCCGGGCATTGAAGCTCACGCCCCTGAATATCCAGCCGGAGCCGTAGCGCTTGGAAAGCCCGTCGGCGGTCAGTAGTATGTTCGCGGGTTTTTTCATGACTCGGTGCACAATTGAAGTGCGGCGCGGCGCGGTCTGTCAAACGTTTTCCAGTCGGTCCCCGGGTCTCGGGACGGCGACCCGCGGGCCGGCACAGGGAGCGGGAATTTGCATGGTGCAGCGGCGAGGGGCTGATGCGCCGGTCACTGCACCCTGGTGCAGTAATAGCCGCTGATGAGCGCTTTCCTGTTTCTTTCGTCCGCGTAGGGGATCTCGCCCTTTTCGACCTTCCTGGCGAGGTCGGCCTCGCATTTTTCCAAGAGCTTTTTCACGACGGTGCAGGCGTTGTAGTCAAGGCGCCAGGCGGCGTCGGAGAGCGTGGCGAGAACATCCCGGGTCACGAAGCCCGACGCCTTTTCGGAGTAGTGCAGCGTCACCGATTCTTCGATCGCGGAGCGCGTCTGCCTTGGAATGAACCGGGGGGCGGAGGTTTCGGTGAGTTCGCGCGAAGTGAACTTGATCTCGATGCGCGGGCCCTCGGCCTCGTAGGTGCCGGTGTCCACGGTTTTCTCCAGCAGGCCCTCCGCCTTGCGAACACGTTCGCGGAGGGCGCGGTTCCCCGAAAGTGAGATCTTTTCCGCCGTTTCCGACCCTCCCATCGCCGGGAGGGCGCAGTACATTTCCTTCCACGCGTCCTTCGTCCCGCCCAGGACGAGCGTCGTCGCGAACTTACCCTCGGCCGGGCGCGCGTCGGCGATGAACGCGCTGAAGACGTAGCCGCCCAGGGGCTCGCTGTAGAGCCATTTTCCCTTCTGCTTCGCGATCACGTCGTCGCGGTCCGCGCGCGAAATGACGACCCTGGTTCCGTAGGGGAGCACGGTCACGATGGGCGCGCCCACGCGCGGCTCCTGGCGGCAGACGAGTGAATCGGTGGCCGTGAATTTATACTCCTTTTTCCCGCACGACGCGTGCGCGACGCACAGGATCGCCAGCATCGACAGCGCTAGTGCCCGTTTCATGGTGTCCCCCCGGCTTGCAAGGTGGAGCAATCCGCCCCGCACGATGATAGCGCGTCTGCCCCGGGGGAGGCAAGTATTTTTCATGGCGGACCGCCGGGTTGCCGTTATACGATATCGATGGGCAGGGGGATGAAAGTGATGATGAATATCGCGACGCAGCACCATCCCAGGAGCCGCTCGGCGGGGCTGAGCCCGGGCCCGTCGGGGACGGGGGGGTGGCCGATCATGAGAAAAAAGAGCGCCATGAATATCCACACGAGCCATCCCGGCCACACGAAGGAGAGGCCCGCGAGCGCGATGAAAGCCGCCCATCCGAACGCGAGCTGCCTGCGGCCTATGAGCGCGTAAAGGACGTGGCTCCCGTCGAGCTGGCCCATGGGCATGAGGTTCAGGCTGGTGATGAGAAAGCCTATCCAGCCAGCCAGCGCGACCGGCGAGAGGAAGACGTCCTGGCCCGCGGGAATGGCGCCGTGGATGGCCCAGGTCACCGCGCGCACCACGAGCGAATCGCCAAAGACGAGGATCTCGCCCTCCACTCCCGTGGGAATGGGCTTCACCGGCGAAATCCAGATGCCGTAGGCGAACGCGGCGAGGCTCAGGACGAAGCCCACCACCGGACCCATGGCTCCTATGTAGAGGAGCGCGCGCGTGTCGGTGATGGGCGACTTGATCTTGATGACCGCGCCCATGGTGCCCACGATCGAGGGGAACGGTATGAAGTAGGGCAGGGTGGTGTGCACGCCAAAGCGCCGCGCCGCCAGGTAGTGCCCCATCTCGTGGGCGAGGAGTATCGTCATGATGGAGATCGAGAAGGCGAACGCGCTTGAAAGCGTTCCGTCGCGGGAATAGCCCGCCAGCGTGGTGGTCGCCAGCGTCACGATGAACAGGAGCGCATGGATCCAGAACGGGGTCCCGCGCGAGGGACGCGCCGGCGCCTCGCGCGCCTCGAGCATGCGGATGACGCGGTAGGCCTGGGGGCTCATATTGAGGGTGGCGAAAAACGCCTTTGTCCCGATGCGCGCTTTATGCAGGAGCCTGCGTATCATGGGCCGCATAATGCACGGTGCGAGGCCCGTTTTGCAAGCAGATAATTTTCCCGGCGCCCCCGGTTATTTATCGTCCTCGTCCCGCTGATCCTCGGGCTCCCAGGTGAAGGTGGAGTTCCCGTTCCGGGTCCGGTCGTCGAGGCTGCGCATCGCGTATTTCTTTCCGTCGCCGTTGGGTATGTAGGCGTTCTTCTCGCTGTGGTAGTAGCTGTCCATGGCGCTTATGTACTGCGTCGCATCGGGCCAGATCTTGAGGCCCTTTCCCTGCTCGCATCGCTCGTTGATGAAGTGCCCGATCAGCCGGGAGCCGTCCACGTAATACCAGACCCCGTCGCCCTGGATCATCCCGTCCTGGAACTCTCCCACGTACTTGTCCCCCGAGGGGAGTATGAGCGAGCCCTGCCCGTGGGTCCTGTCGTTCCTGAAGTTCCCCGAGTACTTGGCCCCGAACCACTTGGACTTCTTTCCCCAGATGTACACGCCGTAGCCGTGTTTTTTCCCGTCCTTCCAGTCCCCGGAGTAGCTGTCACCCTCGCCGTAGACGAGCGCCTTTTCCTCGCGCTGCTTCCCGCCCTGCCAGGTGCCAAAATACTTTTCCCTGACCTTGCCGTCCGCATCGAAGACGAACATTGATCCCTCCCCGTGCGGGGCGCCGTCCCTGAACTGGCCTATGTACTTCGAGACGAGCTTGCCGTTCTCGTCGAACGTGAGCAGGGTGCCGTCGCCCTCGTAGCGGCCGTTGGAGACCTGCCCTATGTACTGGGATGAGAGCTTTCCCTTTTCATTGTACACGAACACGACCCCTTCGCCCTGCATGGCCCCTTCCCGGTACATCCCAAGGTATTTCTTGAGGAGCCTTCCGCTTCCGTCGTAGAAAAATTCCGAGCCATGCCCATGCTTCTTGCCGCCGGCGAACATACCGACGTATTTGCTGGTGAGCGCCCCGTGTTCGTCATAGGTGAGAAGCGTTCCCTCGCCGTGAGAGTTCCCGTCCTTGAAGTTGCCTTCATGGGTGCTTCTCACGCGTCCCTTTTCGTCATACACGGTGAGCGTGCCTTTTCCGTCGGGCCGGTTGTTCGCGATCCCGCCCTTGTATTCCGATGCCACTTTTCCGTCGCGGTATGTCGTGATGGTGCCATCTCCCTGGGCCCTTCCGTTCCTGAACTCTCCGACGATCTTTTCTATGAGCTTCCCGTCCTCGTCGAAGCCCTGGAGCGTGCCCTTGCCGTGGGCCTTGCCGTCTTCGACCTCGCCCTCGTACCTGGTCCGTTCGCGCCCCTTCTCGTCGTAGGTGATGATGGTTGCCTTGCCCGAAACTTTCCCGTTCTTGAATTTGCCGATTGTCTTGCGGACAACCCTCCCCCTGGCGTCGAATTCCTGCACCTCGGCGTCGCCGCTCGGTCTTCCGTCCAGGAACCTGCCCTCGATCCTCGACACCATCCTGCCGTCGGAGTTGAAGCCGGTGAGCACGCCCGTGCCCTCCGGCTTCCCGTCGGCGAACTCGCCCGTGTATTCGGACATCATCTTCCCGTTCTGATCGTAAACCTGGAGCTGCCCCGCTCCGGAAGGCTTCCCGTCGGCGAACTCTCCCTTGTAGACGCGGGCCACCTTCCCGTTCTCGTGGTAGTCGGTGAGCGTGCCCTTCTCGTATTGGCCGTTTTTCACCGTGCCGGTGAACACCGAGCTTACCGCACCCTTCGCGTCGTACGTGGTGACGGTCATTTCGCCCTTTGGCGTGCCCTTGGAGAATTCCCCCTCGACCGTCCGGATGAGGTTGCCCGCGTCGTCGTACTCGTAGAGCTTCCCTTTCCCGTGCGGTTTGCCGTTCCTGATGTCGCCCTCGTACTTGAACTTGCCCCAGCGGAGCACTCCCTTCCAGGTCTCGTTTTTCTTGCGGTCCGCGGCATCCTTTGCGTCGGCGTCTTTCTTCACTGCATCGTTGACGGTTTTATCGTCGGTGCGGTTCGCGTCGCGCGTGTCCGAGGGCGTACGGTCGACGCGGTCGGCGGAAGGTTTGTCGGTTGACGGGATCTTCGTGTCCCTGCGGTTCTGCTCGCCCGTGTCGCAGGCGAAAAGGGCGAAAAGGCACAGCGAGGCGCCGACTAACATGTATTTTGTCAAAGCGCCGCTTTGGAACCGGGTGGTGAATTGCATGGTATGGCCGCTCCTGTACGTGGTCCGCTCGGACCGCCCGGGTGATGGGGGACCGATTATACAATTTGCACGATGCGCGTGCGCAGTGGTTCTATATATCGCAAGGATTACCTCTTCAAATAATCGAGCATCGTTTATTAATCAAATCAAATTTATGGAAGATGAGCATTTTTTCCAGCCGGCCGGGAATCCTTCCTGCCGATAACGCGCCGGGAAGCGCTGAATTATGCTCATGCTCTCCGGCCGGATGCCGATACAGTAACCAGGAAAACCCATTTTGCAGCCAGATGGATTGAAAGGTGCACTAACATGAAGAAAATCGGCCTTGCCGCGGTATGCGCTGCGCTGTTCGCGATAATGTTCCCGGCGGGGGAGCTCGCTTCCTCCGATAAGACGTTTACGGTGATCGACCCCATGAAAATATCGCGGTACGACGAGGACCGGGTCGCCTACCAGCGCATCGAGAAGAACGTAAGCCCCTATGTGGAAAACTCGATCGAATCCCTGCTCATGGTCCGCCGCAAAATGGTGTACCTGATCGTGGACGGTTACGACGTCCCCGCGGAGGTGGAGCGCAAGCGCGCCGTCAACGAGATAGAGAACCGGTACGTGGTGAACGAGGACCTCTGGGTAAACAAGATAAACGGGAAACCCGATTATGCGCGCATCCTGGACAGGCGCATGGTCAAGCTCGAAAACTCGAACGAGGAATTCGTCACCAACAACTTCGGCGCTTTCATGAAGAATACCAGGGACAAGTTCCTGAAGCGGCACATCGAGGTCTTTCGCCAGCTCATGAAAAACCGCACGGAATCGGAGCTGCAGATCGACGTGCATCCCATCCAGGTGAACCTGGCGCTGCGCGAGAGCGAGAACGTGCGCAAGACATTCATGAGCGCGCATGCGAAAACAATCAACGGTACCGTGTACTACTGCGAGGACGCCAATGGCGACGGGGTTACCGAGACCTTCACGGTGGAATTCAGGGACGGCTTCAACTGGGGCCTTGACTGCGGACCGAACATCATATTCATTTATAACAATACCGACAAGGACGTCGAGTCATTGATCGGGAAACTCGCGTTCGAGGCGGTGAAGGGCAGCGTCGCCGAGGAGAAGGCGATCATGGAAACTTTCCCGGACGACAAGACCGTCTTCGACATGATCGACGACATCACTCCCCTGGACCGCAGGGTGGAATCCCGCTAGGCGTTGAAACGCGCATCGCCGGCAATGGCCGGCCTGCCGTGATGAAGAATCCAATGAAGAGCGCCCCGCATGCACGTGCGGGGCGTTCTGACTTTGGGGCAGTGAATGCCGGCGACCGATAGTTATCGGTGTCCGCGGGGTCCGTGGTTCCCGATCAGGGACGCGCGTTTACTTGTCCCACTTGCCCCTGCTCCTGAGCTCGGCCACGATATCCTTGGCCTTCTGCTTCAGGGTGAGGTAGTCGGTCTTCGCCACGCGGTTGAGCGGCATCTGCGCGGGTGCCAGGATGACCACGTGCGACGGCCGCGAATAGGACGAAATGTCATCGCACGCCTTCAGGACCATCTCCTCGGTTACCTGTTTACCTTCCAGGGTCTCCACGAACGCCATGATGCCCTCGCTGAATATCTCGTGCTCGACGCCCACGACCGCGACCATCGACACGCTGTCCTTGAGCTTCTTGCTGATGTGGTTTTCGACGTCCTCGGGATAGACCTGGTAGCCCTTGGGCTTGATTACGAGCTTTGAACGTCCCGAAAAGTGCAGGCCCTTGTCGTCGTAGAACCCCAGGTCGCCGGTATAGCAGACCCCGTCGGACGTGATGGTCTTCGCGGTGTTTTCCGGATCGTTCATATATCCCAGGAAAATCTGCGGTCCTGTAAAGCAGATCTCGCCGATCTCCCCGGGCCCCTTGGCCTTGCCCGCGGTGCGGTCGGGGTTTACCGGCTCGCGCACGCTGATGGGGCACAGGACGCTGTCGAAGCCGATGCCCTGGGTAATCTCCTCGACTCCCGCGTCCGGGTTGGTGTAGGTGACGAAGCCGGCGGTCTCGGTAAGCCCCAGGCCCGTGCCGATGTGCGGCGCCATGGCCTTCATCTTGGTGAGGAATTCCTTCGACACCGCCTGGCCGCCATAAAGGACGAAGCGGAGCGACGAGAGATCGTAGGTCGAGAATTCGGGGAGGCGCCACTGCATGTTGAAGAGCGCCGGTATCTGGCCCATGACCGTGACCTTGTGTTTCTGGACGGCCTCCAGGCTCATCTTCGCGTCGAAGATGTGGAGGATGACCATGGTTCCGCCGCCGAAGACGGTGGTGGCGAGCTGTTCGGTCGTGCATCCCACGTGGGAGGGAGGAAGGTTGACGAGCATCCTGTCGGCGGCGACGAGGTCGAAGCCCACGGCGAGCCCGATGTTCTGGATGATGATGTTCTCATGGCACAGGAGGGCGGGCTTGGGCGAGCCCGTCGAGCCGGTGGTGAAGATGATGAGGCAGGGGTCGCGTTTCACGACCTTTTTGCGCGCGCGCCCTACCTTCCCCGTGAGCATGGCGAGGATGAATACCTTTTTAATATCCTTCACGAACTCGGCGATACCGACGGCGCCCGGGATGATGAGGTCGGCTTCCTTCTGGAACTGCACCCAGTGCTTCACGTAGGGAGATTTGGGCAAGAGCTCCTGTATCATGGGGCGGAAGTCGGCGACCGGGGTCTTGCCCAGGAAGAAGTACGCACGGGGCTTGAGCTTGTCCAGGCAGTACTGGATTTCGGCGGTCTTGAGCCGGAGGTCCAGAGGGGCGATGATGACGCCTATCCGGAAACAGGCATACATGAGGTAGATGTGTTCTTTAAGCAGGGGCAGGCTCGTCGCAACGATATCGCCCTTCCTTAAACCGATCGAGAGGAGCTTCGCGGAAAACGCGGAAACAGAGGTATTGAACTGCTTCCACGAAACGATCTCACTGGTATTGTGTTCGATGATGGCGGTTGCGGCCTTCTGTTCCTTCGCATACTTCGCCACGTAATCGGCGAGATTGGGGAGCATCTCCTGGTACATCTCGCGACAGCGCTGGTCCTTCTTGGGATCATGCATGATTATGCCTCCGGGAATTAGTGCGGTTACGGGCGTGCGCCGGTGCACGAACCCTGCTGGTCGGCCATGCGCGCGCCCCGAGAGTACAGCTTAGACTGACGGCCGGGCCCTTGTCATCTTGTATTATGATTCCGGAAAACAAATTTTTCGGGTGAAAGACGGCCCTGGGCGGGGTGATGCAGCATGAGTGGGGCGGCAGCGGTGCGAGATGGGGGCTAGATTCAACCGATAGTTATCGGTCCCCCTCCCTTTCCTCGCGGCGCGCCCTGCCGCCCGCGTGCCTTTCGCGGTACTTGGCCGGGGTAAGCCCGGTGATCTTGATGAACCATTCGTAGAACGATGACGGTGAATTGAACCCGACCGCGTAGGTTATGGATGTCACCGATCGCTCCGGGTTGGCGGTGAGGAGGGACTGCGCCTCCCTGATGCGGTATTCGTTCACGAAGGCGTTGAAGTTCCGGTTGAGCCGCTCGTTGAGGAGCTGTGAGAGCTGGTAGGGGGCGATCGAAAGTTCCCGCGCCAGGAGCGCGAGGCTCAGGTCCTCGCGGGAGTATATTTTCTGGGTGTTCATCTTGTCCAGGAGGCTGTCCATCAGCGCGTCCACGTCCAGGCCCTGGATGCGTGATTTTTCATACCGCAGCTTGGTGGCCCCGGCGCGCGCCTGGAGGGTATAGCGCGGGTAGCGGCGTCCCATGTAGTAGACGAGCAGGACAAAGGCGCACATCATCAGGGAGATGGTTTTGATGACGGTCTCGTAGAATCCGTGGCTGAAATCGAACAGGTTATAAAGGAGGAACCCGGTAAAGTAGGTGAAGATGGCCAGGAAGGTGAGCGCCATGATCGCCAGGGAGTGAAAGGTTATCCTTCCCACGCGCATGAAGCGCGCGCGCATCAAAGGGGCGCTGTTCATTAAAAACAGCCCCATGTAGATGATCATGGACACCACGATCAGCAGGATAATTATCGAGTAAACGGCGACGATAGTGCTCTCGCGGGCGAGCCGGAAGGTGTTTGTGAGGAGCGCGCGCTTGGATTCGGCGTCCATGGCATAAACGGGGCTTAAAAGGAGGGCGATGAGCACGCCCGGGAGGAAGTGCAGCAGGTTGATGAGACGGTACCGATAACTATCGTCGGTCAGGAACTTGAAGTAAAAATAGAGCAAAGGCCCCGTGAAGTAGAGGAAGGGCGCGTGCATGAAGGCGAGCTGGGGGAATTCGCCCAGGATGCCGGACACCATGAGGCCATGATAGGACTGCCACACCGCGATGCAAAGGAGCAGCATGGACAGAATGTAGTTGCCCGCGTTCCGCGGCCGTTCGATCAGCTGTCCGACGGCAATCGTTGCAGCCAGTCCCGCGCCGAAAAATACCAGGAATACAAGAAATCTATCCAGCATGCATGCCAGCCGTGTACCTTGAATAACCTTGTACTTCATTACATGGTACGCCGCGGTTTGTCACCTGTTTTTGGACCTACGGGAACACCCGCGGATCGGACGGGAAAGGAAAAGAGGCTTTACACCTAACGGCGAATGCGGTATATCATGTGCATGCCGGGCGCCGAGTGCGCCCAGGAACATGAAGGAGGTCGTGCTGATGAAGATCAAGGTCCTCGCGGGCGTAATCGTCACCCTGGCGGCGCTCATTATCGTCGTGCTGGGAGTATTCCGCATCATGGCGGATGTGCAACCGGGCCGCGATGCTTCGGCAAAACTGGGCATACCGTACCCGACGGTGATCGCACACCGTGGCGCATCATACCTTGCCCCTGAAGAAACGATGCCCGCATTCCTGCTCGCCCGCGAGCTCGGCGCGGATTACATCGAAATGGACCTGCAGCGCACGAAGGATGGGGCGATCGTCGCCTTCCACGACGACACGCTCGAGCGCACCACCAATGTGAAAGAGGTGTTTCCCGGCCGCGAAAAGCAGTTCATCAATACCTTCAACCTTGGAGAGCTGAAGCGGCTCGACGCCGGCTCCTGGTTCAACAAGGCCTATCCCGACCGCGCGCACCCGACATTCGCAAACCAGAAAATCCTTACCTTGGAAGAGGTGATCGCCGTCGTGGAGGGGGGGGTAAACAAACCGGGACTATACCTTGAAACGAAATCGCCCGAGCGCTCACCGGGAATTGAAAAGCTGATCGTCGAGATCCTCGCGCTGCGTGGATGGATCGGTCCCAATGCGAAGAAAGGCGCGCTCATCTTCCAGTCCTTTGACGCGGCAAGTCTTGCGAAGTTCAAGGAGCTTGCGCCCGAGGTACCGCGCACCTACCTGATCGACGAAGACATGGCCAGGAAAGAATCCTGGTCTGAACTCGTGGATCGCGCCGTGGCACACTCGGGGGTGGGTCCCGTTGGTTACCTTGGGTTTCCCTGGAATATCGGAAAGGCGCATAAGAAGGGGCTGCTGGTTCATGTCTACACGATCAATGAGCTTGCTCACATCAGGCTCTTCTCGTTTTTTGGCGCGGACGGGCTCTTCACGGACCGCTGCGACCGATTGCTCGTTTACCAGGGACGCACGCTTCCCGCCCAACCCGCGGATATATTAAAGAAGCTCGGATACTGACGGTACAGATCCTTCCACGTTCAAGGTTTGCAGCACCATTATTTCTGTAGACGCCTTTCCTGCCGGGAGGCGTCTCGGTTTTCCCGTCCGCTTAAAAATTTACTCACTGCTGAATTATTTCGCGAACGGCGTCTCCCGGATCGTAATAATTGTATCAAAAACCAGGGAGGCAGAAGGATGGAAACGACAATCAATGTGAGCATGGCACACCGGGCGATCCTGACGAATGCAGCGAAGGCCATGGGTGTTTCAAGGAGCTGGCTGGTAAGGAGCCTCGTACAGAAGGCGATGAAGCAATGCAAAGGCAATCCGGCGGGATTTGTGCCGGTTCGATACCAGGAACGTCGCGGCCCGGGATTTCGGGCACCGATGAGCGTGTGCTATAATGAGCGGGACTATGAATGGATTATTGATTCGAGGAAGTTCAGGAAGGAGACAGTTTCGTTTATCGTTGCGTGGGCTATTGAGAAGTACCTGGTTCCCAAGAGCGATGCAAGTCGAAAAAATGCGCTTAAACTGGTATCCGATAACTATGGGTTCGCGCATTACCTCCTGTCCTTCCAGGATCTGCCTGGTGCATTGTGCTGGGTGATATATTGGGGGAAAGCGAGCGGGATCCACCGGAAAAAAGCAATCGATCAGCACCCAGCCCGCCTCACTGCCGGCTAGCACCCTTCCCCGCCAGCTCCGCTCCCAGCTCGAACGCGCGCGAATTTTTCGGAAAATCCGGGAACTGCTCCCTGATGGTGTCCAGGAGCGCTTCGCGCGGCACGGGAAGATTCCCCAGGCCGTACGCGAGCCCCATCGAGATCGTGTTCACCTGGCGCAGCGAATTGAAATGTGCTCGTGACAGCTCGTCAAGGTTGAATACGTGCACGCCCGGCGTGAATTCCCTAAGGCGCGCATAGATCGATTCCGTCGTTGGATATACGGCGTCCCCGTTTCGCACCGCCACGGGAATGAGGGGGAAGTCGTTCACGATTACCACTGAATCCTCGTGCAGGTACTGGGCGTGCCGCAGGGCCTCGAGCGGCTCCATGGCGATGAGCATGTCGGCGCCCGCGGTGGGAATGAGCCCCGAAACCGTCATGGCGCGCTCGTCGATTGCTTCGCCCGGCACGGTCCCCCTGTAGCGCACGTTGCTCGTCACGACGCCCTCGCGCTGGGCCCCGCCCCGGCGCTCGGCGCCCACCACGGAGAGGCCGGCGCGGATCGCGGCGAGCTTGAGCGCGGTTCCCAGGGTGATCGCGCCCTGCCCGCCTATGCCGCAGATGAGGATGTCGTAGCGTATCATTTCGCGGCCGCCTTTTT
>CALMJO010000330.1 GCA_937864375.1 uncultured Spirochaetota bacterium | reverse complement strand
CCTCAGGCGATTCCTGGAACGACTTCCTGAAGTCGGAATCACCGGCAAGCTTGGCAATGAGTTTCTGGATGTTCTTCGATTCCATACCCCCTCCTTTTTGATTTTTGTCAAAGTATGTCCGTTTCCTCTTCCGCGGCGCTCAACAGTGGCCTTAAAAACGAAAATATTGCAATAAAAAAAACCAGTGTTACAAGCAAGATCGATACCGTATGGGCCGTCTCCTCGCCGACGGCGGGCCTGATATAGTCGCCGAATTTCTTTCTCACGTCGAGCGCGGTGTATAATAATACACCGGTCATGTAAATAAGGGCAAACGTACTGTAAAATAAATATATCCACTGGTCCTTGCGGAGCCCGGCCGCGAGCGCCTTCCTGAGGCCAATGCGGAGAAACCGGATTGACCGGAACCGCAGTCCCGGCATCTGGAACAGGTCCATGAGCACGTAATACCCGTCCGACAGGACGAGCGGATTCAGCGACGAAAGCGCGATAAGGTAGCCCATCAGGGCGAACATGCTCATTTCCGCGCCCAAACCCGCGGGAACGAGGAGGATGCATATTGACACCAGGCCGCTTATGAACGCGGTAACGAGCGGCCCCGCGAGGCTCACGATGATCCTCTGCTTCTTGTCGATCATCCACATGTCGGTGTTGCGCACGTGGGGGGTCAGGAACACGAGGAGGAAGAGGCCAAGCCCTATATCGCCGATCCTGACGCCGTAGCGGACGGCGACCAGCGCGTGGGCCGTCTCGTGAAAGACCCCGTGAAGCAGGAACATGGCGATGAACGCTAAAAATCCCGCCGCGGTGACGCCTCCCGGAGCGATGCTCCCGGACGAGGAGCCGTATACGAACGATGCGAATCCCGCCACGGTCACGAGGCCAAGGACCAGGCGGCCGACTCTCGAAAACACGAACCTCCCGGCCGCATCGTACAGGGCCTGCATGGGGCGCTCTCCCGGGAAGCTCGCCAGGTTAATGAAAAACGCCCTTCCGAGCAGCCCCAGGAGCCTGCGGGGAACGGACGCTTTCCGTTTCATCTTCAGCTCGTCGCTCAGGCCCGGAATCTCCACGAAGCCCTTTTCCACGAGCATGGGAAGGAGCTGGAGCAGCGAGCCCACGCCTATCTGCTTGTACTTTATAAAAAACGCTATGGCGATCTCCTGGATGCTCGTTGACCCGTCCATCTGGTTGAGAATGAAATACGCCTTCTCGTCCAGGCGCATGTACTGACCGGTGACGTCCTGGCGGAGGATGTAAAGCATCTCCCCGCCCTTCCACTCCTCGGTAACGCTTATCTTTTCGCTCTTGAGCGGCTTCTGCCGCTCGTACACCTGTCCCAGGAGCCTGTTGAACAGGCTGAAATCCTTCTTCACGATCGCAAGGAAATCTGCCTTCTGGAGGACGTACACGGTCACGTCGCCGCGCGCGATCACCGAGTTCGCCCTGGGCCTGTCCGACACGAGGGCAAGCTCGCCAAAGGAATCGGGCGAGGACATGGTGGTGATCTTTTTCCGCTTGTCCGGGGTCTGCAGGAACATGTCGACCGAGCCCTCCCACAGGATGAAAAACTCGGTCCCCTGGTCTCCCTGGCGTAGTATCTCCTGGCCCCTGGAATATTTTCTTATGGAAAGCTTTTCCGTGATCTGCCAGACGGCAAGCTCAGTCTCGCTCGCGAAGAGCGGCGTGCGGTACAGCCGGTTCAGGAGCTGCATCTTTTCCGCGTAGTTGTCGAAGAACACCTGCGCCTGGGGGTTCTTCCTGAGCACGCTTATGAAAACGCCCGAGGGAACGCTCAGGATTCTCACGTCCGTAAGCGCCTTTACCAGGGCGATGGTCCTGGACCCCGTGACCAGGGACGTCTCTCCGAACCAGTTTCCCCTTCGCAGCCTGTTCACCTTCTTTTTCTTCTTTTTCCGGGAATCGATGAACACCTCGACGCTGCCGGCAAGTATGTAGTAGAAAGAGGTATTGTGCGCCCCCTCCTCGACTATCACCTGCCCCTTCGTGAAGCTTCGCTCCTGGGCCGTATCGATGATCCGGTCGAACTGTTCGTCGCTTAAAAGGGAGAAGGGAAGGAATTTCCGCAGGCTTCTGTTTTTTTTATTCACTGTTTTCCGCTGGTGAATCTTTGCACAATTTGAGCTGAACCACGATCAGCATAAGCGTGTCGCTCGATTGCCGTAGACCGGGTCATGGCAGGCTTACCGCCCCCGGGCGACGGGACCGCCGCGCCACACGCTGCCTATCAGGTTATGTGTTTCGAGTAAAGCCTTATTTCCCGCAATAGCCCATTAATGCCGCGCGCCCCAGCCCCGATTATACTCACTTACCGCAAAATATGAACAATGAAATTGATTTATCATGTTCATGCCTATTATCTCAGGGAGCGGAACGCCCTCGCCGGAAACAAAACTACACCGCACTGCATCTCACGCAGATATACGGCACCGTGAGCACCAGCCCCCCGGTCGAAGCGGCCAGCCCATTCAGCTTCTCCTTCAGCAGGTCAAACACCTTCACCTCGCGCTGCGCGCCGACCACCTCCCTCCACGGCCCCATGAACGCGAGCCGTATGAAGGAATGCCCCAGCAGGGCGCTGCCCGACGCGTAGCGCATTGAAAATGAATGCTCCCCGCAGGCTTCCACCCGGAAGCCGTGCTCCCGGAGAAGATCAAGCGTCTCGTACGCGGGAAGTCGCTTCTTCCTTATGTGCGCGTCGATCCGGGGAAGAGCGTCGTCTATGCCGAGCTCGTGGAGCGTCTCCCTGTACGCCGCGTAGAATTCCGCCATGGTGCCGGGAAGGTTCACCGTCATTACGAGCGCTCCCCCCGCGCGGCAGACACGCCTGCACTCGCTGAGCGCCGACGGGAGGTGAGCGACGTTGTTGAGGCCGTTGTTCGAAACCAGGAGGTCGAAGGCGCCGTCCCGGAAGGGCATGCGCTCGGCCGTTCCCCGGAGGACGAGCACGTTCGATATGCCGCGCGCGCGCGCCTTTTCCACCGCGCGCCGGGCCCCGCCGCGCCACGGGTCCAGCCCGTACACGCGCGAGGACTCTCCCAGCCGCTCGGCGAGCTCAAGGAGGGGGAAGCCGGTCCCGCTCCCCAGGTCGAGCGCGCGCGTGCAGGGGCGGTACGGTACCTCGTCCAGGAGCGCCAGGCCGAAGGGCGCCGACCAGAGTGACAGCTCGTCGAGCGCGGATGCGGATCCGGGCCCGTCCGGATTGAAGTTCTTCCGCCGGCCTGAAGTCAATCGGCCCCCTCCCTTATTACTTTTTAAGTATCTCCACGATGTTCTTAACGCGGAAATCGTGCGGGTTGCGGGAGAAGGCCTCCTGTGCGCACATGCGCGCTTCATCGCGCTTCTTGAGCGCGAGCAGGGATTCGGCGCGCTTGAGCCAGCCGCCGTAATAGCCAGGGACAATGCCCGTCACGCGGGTGTAGTACTCCGCGGCCTCCTCGAATTTTCCCAGGTAAAAGCAGATCTTTCCCAGCCTCAGGAATCCCCAGGGGTTCCCGGTGTAGCGGCCGGCGACGCGCAGGTAGCAGGCCTCCGCCTCCTGGAAGCGCTCGCTGTCGCGGTAGTAATCGCCCTCGAGAATGTCGGTCACCCAGCACCCGGGCCCGGTGACGCGGCGGTGGAGGCGGAAATCCTTTTCCCGGTACCACGAATGCTCGCGCACCATGCCGAGCTCCGTGACTAGCATGCCGATCCATTTCGCGACATCGTCGTCCTTTCGAAGATACAGCCCCGGCTCGTGGCGCGTGAACCACGCGTTGTCGTCGATCCGCCCTGCGCGCTTCTCCTGCTCGTAGATTTCCGTCCCCGGGTAGAGCGCCACCGGCGAGACGATGCCGTCTCCCGGCAGGGTCTGGCGTATGAGGCCGACGGTCTTGCGGATGTCCGCGAGCTTTTCGCCCTCCATGCCCGCCATCAGGTAATAGAAGACGTAGAGCCCCGCGCGGCGCGCGATGCGCGCGGCCTCCCGGACCTGGTCCACGGTGATCCCCTTGCCGTAGCGCTCCAGGACGTGCTCCGAGCCGCTTTCGACGCCAAACTGGATCTGCTCGCAGCCGGCGAGCTTCATCCGGACGAGCATCTCCTCGTCCACGGTGTCCACCCTCGACTGGCAGTTCCACATTATATACATTCCGCTGTCGCAGAGCGCCTTGCAGAACTCCATCACCCGGTCCTTCCTGAGCGTGAAGTTGTCGTCGCGAATGGAGAAAAAGATGATGCCGCGCTCCCGGTACAGGTACTCAATTTCCCTGAGTATGTGCGCGGCGCTCCGGAACTGCACCGCGCGCTCCCACATCCCCGGCGAGCAGCAGAAGGCGCACCTGTAGGGACATCCGCGCGACGTGATGATGGTCTTGAACTGTTCGTTGGGGTCCACGCCCGTCATGGTCCCGGGGTACATCCCGGGCGGCGGGAGCGCATCAAGGGTTCCGATTCTACCGCCGTGAATGACGCTTCCCGGCCGCGCCTTTCCTGCCTGGATGTCTTTGAGAAGATCCAGGAGCGCGTCTTCCGCCTCTCCGGTGATCACGTGGTCAAGGCCCGCCGAGCGGGCGATGAGCGCGTCCGCCAGCGCCGACGCGTGCGGCCCCCCCGCCACGGTGACGATGCGGGGCATGCGCTTCTTCGCTTCTTTTAAAAGCCTCAGGGTGTCGATCCGGTTATGGCTGAAGAGGGAGACTCCCAGGACGTCGGGCCTGTACTCCTCGATCGCGCGCAGGGCGCCGCGCGCCCCTTCCCTGGAAAAGTTCGCGAGGTGGACGTCGTAGCCGTGGGCCTCCAGGCCCGCGGCGAGCGAGATGGCCCCCACCGGGAGCAGGGAGAGAAAGTAGTCATGCCGGTCGGCGTAGTGGCACAGGTATGCGATCATTACCTTCATGGGAATTTCACGGCGGCTCCGCACGGCCGCCCGGTCCGAAGCTTCGTTCCCGATTACTTTTTTTTCAAGAGAATAACTTCCTGCTTGATTATTTTTTACCCGTCGGGGCAAATGAGGCGCGTTTCCCCGGAAGAGAAAAATACCAATGATACGGACCTTATTATTCCGCCTGCCGGTGCTCCTGTGCGCGCTCGCACTGTGCCTGCCGGTTCGCGCCGGGGACAAGGCGCCGGGCGAAACCCTCAAGGAAGAGGAGGCCAAAAAGGAGCTCGCCGTCATCGACAGGAACGGCTTTCTCGTGATACCCGCCGCCTATTACAAACCCGAAACCAGGTTCGCGGTGGGCGGCGCCTTCATAACCTACTTCCGCACCGACGACGACAAGCTCGACGAGGAAAACAACCTTCCCCTGCACCTGCGTCCCTCCTCGGTCGCCACCACCCTGACCTACACCCAGAACAGGCAGATAATCTGGGAACTCTTCCCCGAGTTCTACCTCGATTACGAGCGCTACCATTTGCTGGGCTCCATCGAGTACCAGGAATACCCGAACCAGTTCTGGGGCGTGGGCAGCGGCACCCGCAACGACGACATGGAGAAATATACGGAGAACACTCTTCGCGTTCGCAGCGACCTCCAGCGCGAGGTCGCGCACAAGCTTTACCTGGGCCTGATCTACCATTACGAACACATACGCATAAGCGAGTTCAGTCCCGGAGGACTCATTGCCGACAACCGAATCCCCGGGAGCCGCGAAGGCACCGCCCAGGGATTGGGATTTTCGATCAACTTTGATATCCGCGATCATGACCGGTATACCACGAACGGCGGGCTCTACCAGCTCACCTGCACCGGGTTCAATCCCGTGTTCAGCAGCGACTACAGTTTCCTTAAATGGACGCTCGACGCGCGTCAATTCTTCAGGCTGTGGGGAGAGCATGTCCTCGCGTTCCAGGTCTACGGCGTACTCATTTCCGGCCGGCCGCCCTTCGAGATGATGGCGCTCATGGGAGGCAAGCGCATCATGCGCGGGTATTTCGAGGGCAGGTACCGCGACGAGGACATGCTGGTGGGACAGGCGGAATACCGCATGCCGCTCTTCTGGAGGCTGGGCCTGGTGGGTTTCGCCGGCGCAGGCGAGGTGTCGCCCACCCTGCGCGACTTTGAATCAAGGGATATCAAGTATGCTTACGGCGGCGGCCTGCGCATAAGCATCAACCAGGCGGAAAAGATGAATATACGCGTGGACGTGGGACGCAGCCCCGGGTTCACCGGGGTATACGTGACGCTGGGCGAGGCGTTTTGAAAGCGCGGATGCGAATCCGCGCCTTCAAAACGTCATTTGGGCTTCACCATCTTCTGGCCCGGCTTCCAGCTTGCCGGGCAAAAACCGCCGTCGCTCTCCCGCACCGCTATCGCGGCCTCGAGCTTCCTCAGCAGCTCCGCCGCGCTCCTTCCGATCGATTCGTCATGCACCTCGCTCGCGACGATGACGCCCTCCGGGGACACGACGAACGAGCCGCGCATGGCGGTTCCCTTTTCCTCCGCGTACACGCCAAGGGCGCGCGACAGCCTTCCCGCCTGGTCGGAGAGCATGGGATAGGCGATCTTCTTTATGGTGTCGTCATGGTCCGCCCAGGCACGGTGCGCGTAGACGGAGTCGGTGCTCACGCTCAGGACCTCCGCACCGGCCTTGCGGAACTGGTCATAGGAATCGGAAAGCTCCCTGAGCTCGGTGGGGCATACGAAGGTGAAATCGCCGGGATAGAACATGATGACCAGCCACTTTCCGCGGAAGTCGGCGAGTCTCACCTTCCTGAGCGCGCCCTTGTGGAAGGCGTCCATCTCCAGTGCAGGGAGCGCGCTCCCGACGAGGGGTTTTTGCGCTCCCTGGGAAGGTGCCGCGGATTGCGCGGGCTGGGCGGGAGTCTTCCCGCAGGCGAAGAGCGTGAATGCGACGAGCGCAGCCGAGAATACCGCTGCTGGTACCGGCAAATATTTCATGATACTCCCCCGGGGCATGATTTCATTATGGGTAATAAACCATTGATGCAGTATTGTGCACTGGTTTGTTCCCACTATATTCGGGCAAATTGCGCGGGCAAGCAGTTTTCGGGGCCGATTATGCGTCCCGTGCGAATACCCCCGGATTGAGAAAGAAGGGCGTCGATTCGGGAATGGTCTCTCCCGGGGTGTGCTCGCGCGCCGGGTGCGGCGGCTTCTCTCCCATGAGCGCCCGGAGCTCGCCGATGAGGGCGCTTCTGCGCGACTCGCTGAAATCGGCCTCCCCTCCCTCGCCCTCGACCGCCGCGTCGAACAGCGCCTGCTTCATGCGCAGCCGCGCCCACACCCTCTCCTCGATGGAGCCGTGCGTGATGAAGTTGATCACGTTGACCGAAGCGCTCCTCTGCCCTATCCTCACCAGCCTCCCGATGCGCTGGTTCAGCTTCGCGGGGCTCCAGGGCGGTTCGATGTTGATGAGGCAGTCCGCGCCCTGGAGATTGAGCCCCAGTCCGCCCGCATCCGTGGACAGGAACACGCTGCAGTGCGGGTTTTCCATGAACTCGCTCACCAGGGCCTGCCGCTTTTCCACGGGGACGCGCCCGGTGAACTCTACGAACGGAATGGCATGCGCGGAGAGCATCCTGCCGATGAGAAAGGTCATCGTGGTCCACTCTGTGTAGATGACGGCCTTGCGGCCGTTCGCAATGACGACTTCTTGAAGTATCGCTGCAAGCTCGGCGAGCTTGGGCGAGATGTGGGTCTTCCTGTCTATGAGGAACGTAGAGTCGCACACCATGCGCATGCCGGTCAGGTACCTGAACACCTGCTCCATTTCCAGGGGCGTGAGTTTTTCCTTCGACAGAAGGAACGCGAGCAGTTTTTCATACCCCAGGTGAATCGACTCCTGCTCCACGGTGAGCCCGACATACCGGTGATGCACGATCACCTCCGGCAGTGAATCGAGAACCTCCTCCTTCCTCCTGCGAATGACCACGCCGGCAAGCGAGCGGTGGAGCGATTCAAGGCCGCGGTAGCCGGCAATCCGCGACCGCTCGCGGCGTTCTATCCGGTAATGCGCGGCGGCGAACTGCCACAGCGGGCCGAGCCTCGCTGGATCGGCAAACTGCATGATGGAGTACAGATCCTCCAGCCTGTTTTCCAGCGGCGTGCCCGTGAGCACGATCGCGTGCCTGCGCGGCAGCGTCGCGATGGCCTGGTGGGTCAGTGTGCGGAAATTCTTTATCCGCTGCGCCTCGTCCAGGATCACGATGTCGGGGCTGAAGCGGCGCAGCGCGAGGATGTCCCTGAGCACGGCCTCGTAATTGGTGATGAAGAAAAAGCTCCCGGAATTCTCGTAGATCTTGCGCCGTTCGCGCCGCGAACCCCTCACGATTACCGCATCCTGCCCTGAAAACTTCGCGATCTCGCGCCGCCACTGCTCCTTCACGGACGCGGGTACGACCACAAGCGTCTTGCCGAATCCGAACTCGCGGCGTTTCATGACGGCGAGCATGATCGCCTGCGCGGTCTTGCCCAGTCCCATCTCGTCGGCGATCACGACCGCTTCCCTGAAGAGGCCAAAGGCGACCCCTTCCCGCTGGTACGGGTAGAGCATCCCGCACGCCGCCGCGTAATCCGGGCGCCGCGTGCGCCGTGCGTCTTCCAGCTCCCGCTCGTGGATGGCGCGCCGCACGCGGTACACGAGGAATTCGTCAATCCGCACGTCACGCGCGCCCGAGAGCCTCTCCGCCATTCTGAAAAAATCGCCGGGCGCGTCTCCCGAAAAAAGACCGTCGGCATCGAAGTATTCGCCGATGATCGACGCGGTCCCGGCTTCCAGCATGCCCCTTTCCGCATACACGGCCGGCCTGTCCGCCGCCGCGTTCCAGAAGAAATGAGCGTAGGGAAAACGCTCCCCGGCGGCATCAAGCTCCATGCGCGCGTCCTTCCTGAAATGGCCGAGCAGGTGAATCACATGCTTGCAGAGTCCCAGGCGGTTCGACCTGAAATCGGGGCATGAGCAGCGGGCAAGCCCTGCGACCGGATCGTACACGGTCACGAGGTACTGCTTTCCCTTCGAGGTCGTCACCAGGTGCTCGCCCTTGTACGACGGGCCCCGGGTGATCGTAAAGCGCTCCGACGCAGCCCTCTTCTTGCGCGCCCTGATCGCGTCCCACTTGATCTCCTCCGGCGTGAGGCACTCTTCATCCGGCCCGGAGTTCCATTTGGCCGGATCATCGCCGCAAAACCGGTCCTTCGCATCAAGGCAGGCTGCGACCGCGTGAGCGCATCCGCTTACGGGTGACGGGCAGGAGCACGAGCACTTGACGCCGGATGCTTCTGCGGCAAGCTCGACCCTGTAATCGCAGAATTCGCCCTGGACCAGGTAGACGCACGCCTTTTCTGCATGGGCCGCACGTACTATGCCGCACTGTCCCCGCATGTACATCCCTTCGCCGCGCGCGAACTCTACCGGGGAATGTGCGATGACGTTTCTGATCAATTCCTCGGTGAGCGTGAACATGGGGCAAACCTCGCGCGATAGGAGATGCGGGTGAACGGGAAGCGCTCCAAGGTGCGCCCCGTTCCCATGTTCTCAATACGCGCGGCGTGAGGGAATAATTAACGGTAAATGGCCGATCGTGGAAAAAAACGGCGGTTGGCTGTGCCGGCGCTTTTTAAGGAGAATGGGGTTTCTTTTCCATCTGCAGTTGCCTGACGGCTCATCGTGGTAATCCCGGCGGGATTGAAGCGCAGCTCACACGCCGGGATCCGGGGTAAGGCATGCCGCCGGCCTGATTTCATAAACCGGGGCCTCCCGACTCACTCCTTCGATTCCAGCTGCGCCACGGACATGCCGTACTTCAAATTCATGCGCCGCAGCCTCTGCGCCAGGATGGACGCCAGTTCCCTCATTATCTTGAGCGAGAAGCGGGAATCGCTGTCGCTCATCCCGCCAAAGGCCTGCTTCGAGATGAAAATGAGCGTCCCTTTCCCGCGGCACGCCACCGAGGCCGAGTGCCTTTCGCCGTTAAGGATCGACATCTCGCCAAAGAAGTCTCCCCGGTCGAGCCGCTGGAGCCGCTTGTACCTGTTCCCGCCGATGTTCTTCACCACGTCGAACTCGCCGTTCACGATGAAGTAAAGCCCCTTCGGCTCGTCTCCCTCCCTGACGATCATCTCCATTTCACGCATGGAGATCACCTCTGCGATACGGCTCACTTCCTCCAGCTCGTCGCCGGTGAAGCCGCTGAAAAATCCTATGAGCTTGAGGTATTCTTTCATGCCGGGATTATCACACGGGACGGGCTTGCATTCAACAAAAAAACGTGATAAGAACGCCGCTGTCCGCTCTCCCGCCCCTGGAGGCGCCGCGTTTTTTCAAAAAAACCTCCGAGCGGCCCACGGAAATCAAATTTGTTCACTGTTTCTCGCGACTCCATCGTAGTAATTCACAAGAGAAGATTACGCCATGGAGGAAAGGATGATTGATATTCAGGAATTCGAGGAAGCAGTCTTGATCGAGGCGGATTACTTCAATTACAGCGTCGGCAACCTCGTAAACGACATCGCGGTTCGCAACAAAAACCTCGATACCGCGGAATTACACAAGATCGCTTGCAACGTCATCGCGGTTTTGTGGATCCAGGGATTCATTACGGTCGTCAAGGCCGAATACAGGCAGGTGGACGATGAGGCCTTCGAGGCCGTGTCCGCCATACCCCTGGACGATCGGGAAACGGAGGATTTCCTGAAGAGCTCGGACAACTGGAGCGAGATCGATGTATATTCCGAAACGAGTACGCATGAGCTCGAGATAACCGAGAAGGGAAGGAGATATCTCGAGGAGGTGATTCGCGCGCCGCGATGATCGCTACAGGGCCCGGCCGCGTATGCGAACTTAAGAGAGCGCGCGCGGCCGGGCGCTTCCGTAATGGCCTGCATTCAAGAGTACGGATAAAAAAAGCTCACGGCGGCAGAATGCCCGCCCTCAATCAAAATCATGACTTTATCTCCTCATCTCCTCTCTCCCCATATCCCCCATTCTAACACGAAAATGCCTCACGACAACAGCGTGGGAGATGAGGAGATAAAGGCAACGGCGATTGAAGAGATGGAAAGGAATTGGGAAAAGGCAAATGGTTTCAGGTTCCTTCGGATTTTACCAAAACCTTCATCTCCCTGATCTCATCTATCCCTCCATCTCCTTTTCCAGCACGATAATAGCTATTGTTATGCGTGAAGTCACTATTACCGCCAATGGATACGAACCGACACTAATGCCATATTCGTGTTTATTGGCGTTCATTCGTGGTTCATTGGAAGAATGATAGTTCAAATTTTCATGCTTTCCGGATGACGGCCCGCCGTCATGCAAAACTTACACATGCGTTCAAGGGTTCACGCGCTCACCTGGGAAGCAGCAGAATTCCGTACTGAGTTCTCATCATCACGGAGTTCTTCATGAGCGAGGCGACCCCCTGGGCCATGTCCAGGTCGCGGATCCCGCTTTCCGACCGACGGAGGTTGAGCATGTAGAGGCTCCGGCCCTCGATCCGGAAGGTGAGCACGTTGGCCTTCACGCCCGCTCCCGCGCGCATCGCCTGGATTTTCCCGATGGCCGCGTCCACGAGCGCGATCGCCCCGCTGGCGTCCCTCACGACGTCGGCCGCATCGATGCCCAGGGCCGCGGCGGTGACCTCCTGCATCACGTTCTTCCTGTTGAATTGCGTGAATTTTGCGTTCATGTCCGCCTGCGCCACGAGCTCGCGGACCTCGGACTGGATGAGGGCGCGGTCGTCGGGACCCAGGATGCCGCTCGAGGCGCGCAGCGCGAGCTCCCTGATCCGCATGAGAATATCATGGTTGGATCCGAGCGCTCCCTCAAGGAAGGTGACGTAATTGCGCATGTCCTCCTCGTTCATGGACTCCTGCGCGAGCCCGCGAATGAGCGCGTCCATTTTGTCCGCCACGGCGAGGCCCGCGGGATCGTCGGCCGCGGTCACGATGCGCTTTCCCGAGGCGATCCCCGCGAAGTCCTTCCCGAGCTTCCACTGGGTGAACTTCGCCTGGTTGATGATGAACTGCCGCGAGCCAGCTCCGTACACGAGGAAATTCGACCCGTTGGGAGCGTAAAGAAAATCGGCTGGCTCCGCCGACGCTTGAGCGGTTCCCGCGAGGATTCCCGTCGCCGCAAGGGCGAGCGCCCATGAAAAAAACATACGCTTCATCTCACGCCTCCTGCCGGAATAGTACGGAATCTTTTCCTCACAGTCAAGCTTCACTTTAAATGCGCGTTTGAATGGAAGATGGGGGATTTACGAGATGTGGGGGATAACGGATTTTAGATTCCCTGTCATACAGTCACCCGGAAAGCGTATAATGATTCCGTCAGCCGTATAGTCATTCCAACGCCTCCATTTCTTCTATCGCCTTTGATCCTTGATCTCTTCTATCTCCCATAAGGTGTTCCTCCATGACCAGCACTCTTCGTCATTCAACCAGAAACTCGCGGTACGGCCAGAAATTTCTTTCCGGCGCGATCCGCACGCACGCGCGCCCAGGCCCTGTCCGTCCATGCCTCTCCCGGAAAGCCCGGAAGCGGATCGGCCCCCCGCCTCCCCTGCTTGACTTAAACCGTGGCACGGGTTATACTCCATGGCTCACGGCACGCCTTCCATCGCATTCCCGGTCCATCGCATGCGGCGCCGTACACGCATTTTAAGGCAACGGAACAGGAGATGAGGAGATAAATGGAGAACGGCGATTGAAGAGATAAGATAGGGTAAATAATTCGAGAAAGGGCACCGTACGCCTGCGGAAAAAATCATTATCTCCTTCATCTCATCCATCCCCATTTCTCCCATTCTTACACGCCGTTGCCTCTGTGTGTGCGCTTCAAGATGATGCGGAACAGGAGGAAGGAGATGACGGGAAAACAGGAAGAGCTGCGTCCCGGCGAGAAGGTCGCCGAGGGCATCTGGGGACAGGGCTACGGGAGCCTGCTCAAGCTTATGGTCGATTCGTACGATCCCGGGCTTACGGACCACATCGTTTCATTTTTCGAAAACACCTATGCGCGACCGGCGCTCGACGTGAAGACGCGCCAGATCTGCACCCTCTGCGCGCTCGCGTGCATGGGAATGGCGCCGGAGATGCTCATCCATTTCAGGGGCTCGCTCAACCTGGGATGGACGCAGGAGGAGATCCGCGAGGCGCTCATGATCACGGTGTTCACGGCGGGCATCCCCAAGACGCTCAACGCCTTCAAGGCGCTCCACGAGGTGCTGGGCGACATGAAACTGGCACCCCGGACCGACCCCTTCCACGCGCACGAGGGAAAGATCGAGGAAACGGGCCTGCAGCGGGGAGGCGCGCTCCTGGGGAGCTCCTTCTCCGGGATCGTGGACGCGGTCCGGATCTTTCACCCGCCCTCGGCGGATTTTCTGGTGAGCTCGATCTTTGGACGCATCCTGGCGCGCGCTCGTCTCACGGACCGGGTGCGCGCCCTCATCCTGGTCGCCTCGTGCGCCGTTATGCGGAACATTAAGATGCTGCGCACGCTGCTACCCGCCGTGGAGCAGACCGGCGCCACCAGGGGCGAGTTGGAGGAGATCATCTACCAGATGCACGGGTATGCGGGGTGGCCGGCATGCCTGGAGGCCATGGAGGCCTACTGCGAAGTATTTCCGCGAAGGGGGAAATCCAAATGAAGCGCGCCCATGCGCTGCCAAACCGCATCATGCGCAGGAGGTTCGGCCTGGACCGGCCTGCGCGCTGACCGAAGCGCCGCGGCGCTTTTCGCTTGACGGGACCCCCGGCGCGCCCCCGATACTGGCCGGGAGACATGGATATTTTTCTCATACTGCTGGCGGCGGCAGGGAGCGTGATCGCGGCGCTCGCCGGCGCGGCCCTGTACGCGGTGCATTCGCTGCACGCCACGCCGCGCCCCGGACTGCTTGACC
>CALMJO010000329.1 GCA_937864375.1 uncultured Spirochaetota bacterium | reverse complement strand
TTGTCCGAGATTAGTTCATGTCGCTTTGATTTTGTCCAGCCGGTTTTCTCCGGGTGACGGCAGCCCCCTCTCCCCGCACCAACACGAAGGGCGCGGATTGACCCGCGCCCCCGTTGTGCGATACTACTGCCTTACCGGAAACGGCCTAGTCCCTGTACGCCGCCTCGATGAGGTCCTCGTATTTCTGGACCACCACGCGCCGCTTGAGCTTCAGGGTCTGCGTGAGCATGCCGTTGTCCAGGGTGAAGTTCTCCGTGATATAGATGAACTTCTTGGGGATCTCGTAGCCGCCGTACTTGCCCTTGAGCGAGGCGACGATCTCGGAGGAAATCATGTCCTGGACTTCCTTCTTCTGTATGAGCTCCTGCGGAGTTCCGGTCATGCCATTCTCCTTCGCCCAGCGTTCCAGCACGATAAAGTCCGGAACGATGATGCCGATCGTGTAGCGCCTGTTGTCGCCGTATACCATGATGTTTTCGACGAACTGGTTGAGCTGGATGTCCTGCTCCATGGAGGCGGGGAATACGAACTTGCCGTTCTCGAGCTTGAACTGCTCCTTGATGCGGCCTGTTATGGTGTAAGTTCAGCATGACAGAGAACCGTCATCCAGAAAGAATGAAAATATGGACTACCATACTTTCATTAACCGCTAATGAACGCGAATAAACACGGATAAGATATTCGTGTCGATTCGTGTTCATTCGTGGTTATACTGTTCTATTCCGCATAACACTGCCTGTTCTCGTGCCAGATATATGGTTTGTCGCTCATTATCCCCGGCTGACGCTTCCATGGCATGTCTAAACCGCGCCCCCCGTGCGTCAATAGTTTCTCGCCGGAATTTTTAACTTTTTTGATGCCTGTCCAGGTCGAGCATTGGTGAGCGGACGGGACGAGGAATTAAGATTGAAATAATCGACGGAGGGTTCAAACTAGTAACAGGGCCGATGCCGGCGCATTGACAATCCCCTCCAGGGAGGCGCACCATGGATTCACAGCTTCGCGTGCTGCACGTCGACTGTTCCTCCGGGTTTTACCGGACGGAACGGTTCCGTGTGGGAGAGTTCTTTGGCCCCGTGGACCTGGGGCTCTACCTGTCCAAGGAGCATAACAGCCTCAACATCGGCGCGGGGCTCCTGGCCGGCTCAATATTTCCCGGCTCCAACAGGCTCATCTTCAGCGGATTTTCCCCCAACTGGGGAAGCTTCTACATCTCCACCATGGGCGGCGCGGCGCTCATATTCGACAACCTTGGCATCAACATGCTCGCCCTCCGCGGCCGCGCGCCCGTCCCCGCCATCCTCTACCTCAACCGCATCCACGGCGAGGAGATCGAGGTCGAGGTGCACCCGATCGACGCGCCCGCGATCTGGAAAGTGGAGCGCCCGGGAGACGGAGGGCATTACGGCGTCTACGCCCTCATGGACCACGCGCTCGCGCACTTTGGCGAGCGGTACAAGTCGGAACCCCGGATCCTCGCGACGGGGCCGGCGGCGCTCTTCACGGACGTGGGGGGGATCATGTCGGCGCCGGTCAAGAACGGCGCGTGCACGCCCATCGACACCTGGGCCGGCAGGGGGGGCCTGGGGAGCAAGATGCTGCGCGAGCACGGCATCGCCGCGATCATCTACGGCGGCACCTTCATCGACGAGGACTTCCGTGACCGCAAGGTCGCCGACGAGTGGTTCAACGTGAAGTTCCAGAAGAAGCTCGCGGCGAAGGACATGGAGGCGACGACCAAGTACCGGTTCGATCCCAACTTCGACACGGGCGGCACCTTTGGCGTGAACTACGCGAAGGTGAACGGGCGCATCATCGCGTTCAATTACAGGAGCATCTACATGACCGAGGACGAGCGCGTGAAGCTCCACAAGGATCTCGTGCTCGACCATTATTTGAAGCAGTTCAACGACGAGACGATCAAAACCAAGAGCATGCGCACCTGCGGCGAGCCGTGCGCCGCGGTCTGCAAGAAGCTCATGGGGGACTACAAGAAGGACTACGAGCCCTACCAGACGATGGGGCCGTTATGCGGCATCTTCGACCAGCGCGCCGCCGAGAAACTGAACCACCACGCCGACGCGCTGGGCTTCGACGCGATCTCCATAGGCGGCGTGCTCGCCTGGCTCATGGAATGCCTGGACCGGAAGCTGTTGGCTCCCGCCGACGTGGGGGCCACGCGCCTCCCGGCGTTTTCACCAGCGGGATTCAGCGTGGAAACCGACTCCATGAACAACGCAATGCTTGGCATCGAGATGCTCGACGCGATCATCGCCCGCAGGGGCGTGCTCGATTTCTCCGAGGGGGCGCGCAGGGTCGCGCGGAGCCTCGCGCGCGAGCGCGACAGGCGCATACTCGACCTCTTCCTGTACAACGCGAACGCGCGGCGCGGCTGGATGGTCCCCAACCAGTACTGGACCCCTGGCGTGCTCTCGCCCATGCCCATCATGGGAAAGTACTTCATGCACTACGGCGAGGACTTCCTCCCGCCGCGCGAGCTGGGCCGGAAGAACGCGGAGCGCTTCAAGAAGGAACTCGTGATGGACAACGCGGGTTTCTGCCGCTTTCACCGCAACTGGGCCGAGGACATGATACCGGAGATCATGGGCTCGCTCTACGGGAGCAGGGACGACTACATCCAGTCGCTCGCGATCACCGCCGGGCGCATCAACAGCCGCAACAGCGCGGTGTTCTGGGAATCGGGACGCTGCATCGACTTCGTCTCCTCGTTCCTCGTGCGGCGCAGGGAGATCGAGGGAGACGCCTCGCCCGAGCTTTCCCGCTGGATCGACGAGTTCCGCAGGGACCCCCAGGAGGCCGCGCTCGGCTTCTGGTTCGAGATCGCGAAGGGCGTGCACGAATCGCTCAGGGAATTCTAGGAGAACACGACGCCATGACCGCCGACCGGATCACCCGCATACTCTGCGACCCGCTCAATGTGAGAATCTATACCGCCGTCACGCGCGCGGTCTCCACCGGGCTCGCGCGCATCCACCGCGCATCGCCCGCGGTCGCGCTCGCGCTCTCGCGCATGGCCAGCGCGACGGCGCTCCTGGGCGCGGCCCTCAAGCCCGATTCCGACCAGACCGTGAGCATGAAGATCTCGGGGTCTGGGCCCGTCCGCGAGCTCCACGTCCAGGCCGACGCGCGCGGGAACCTGCGCGGCTACGCCGGGGACCCGTCGGCGGACTGCGATATCTCGAGGGGCAGGATGAACATTGGCGAGCTCATAGGCGCCGGGTTCCTCACGGTGATCAGGGACCTGGGCCTCAAGGAACCGTATACCAGCGTCCAGCCGCTCGTGCGCGGCGAGATCGCCTACGACGTCGCGTATTACCTCACGGTCTCGGAACAGGTCCCGTCCGCGCTCATCCTGGGAACGGCGCAGGAAACGGACGGTACGTTTTCCGCGTCGGGCGGCATCCTCATCCAGGGGCTCCCGGGAACCAGCCCGGAGACGCTCGAAAAGATAGAGGCGAACATCGCGGGCATGAAGGCTCCGCTCGGGGAAAGGCTCAAGGGCGGCGAAGACATCGTTTCCGCGACCGCACAGCTCGTGGACGGCGCCGCGCTCGAGATTCTGGGCTCCACGCCGCTCGCCCTGGCGTGCCGCTGCAGCCGGGAGATGCTCGCGCAGGTCATACGGGGGATTTCCCCCGACGACATCGGCTCAATGCTCGAGAAGGACCACGGGATCGAGCTTACCTGTACCTTCTGCACCACGCGCTACCGGTTCGAGGAGCGGGAGATACGCGCGCTCTTCGCCGGGAGGCTGAACGCCTGACGCGCGCGACCGCACCCAGTCCCCGGTCACGACCTCATGCACGGCGCGCAGGAGCCGGGCATGGCACTATTTCCCGGCGCCGGGGGGTCGCCTATCCGCATGAACTGCGTTCTTCCCTTGTCGCCGCACGCACCGTGGACGAGGAGGAAAAAAATACATGTCCGCGGGTGAAAAAGTTGTTTATCAGCCATGGCTCAGCATGTACAAG
>CALMJO010000328.1 GCA_937864375.1 uncultured Spirochaetota bacterium | reverse complement strand
AAAGGATGGTGCAGCCGTTGTCAGCCAGCACTCTCACCGCGGCGTGGGTGATGCTGTCGCCCGCGCACACCACGACGCCGCGATTGCGCGCTTCTGGTGCCTTTGCCAGGTACGCCTGGGGACGGTTTTCGGGAAGCCGGCGGGCCTTGTAGTTGAGGTATCCCACGAGCCCGGATACGACAAGGGCCGCGATCCCGACGCCGATGAGCATTTTCTTCATTGCATCCCTCCTTGGTATGACCGCGCGCCGCGCGGTGTGCGACCGGCGCGATACGGTTGACTATGACGCGCGGATATTCGCACATCCCGGCCTCCGGCGCAAGCAGTATTCTGGGATGCTGCGGCACCGGAATGTTCCCGGGGACGACTTTTCCCGATAAATTCGAAAATTCTGGTTGACCGGAAAGACCGGGGCGCGTAGTTTGATAATGAACAAAAAAACAATATGTTCATTTATTAAGCAATACGAGCATGAAGAAAAAAGAGGACATTTCACGGATCTACCGGGCCGCGCTCTCCGCCTTCGCCGAGTTCGGCTTTAAAAAGGCGACGCTGGACGACATAGGGGAGCGGCTGGGAATGACCAAGGGCAATCTCTACCTTTACGCAAAGGACAAGCGCGCGCTCTACCACGATGCCGTGGCCCATGCGCTCCGTGAATGGCAGGGCAGGGTGCTCAACGCGGTACAGCGGGAGGAGGACCCGCGCGACCAGTTCCAGGTCATGGCGCTCAAGGCCATGGAGTACCTCGCCCAGGACGATGACCTCAGGCGCATCCTGGCGCGCGACCCCGGCATCTTCCCCATGTTCACCGACAGCGACCCCTTCCTGGACATAAACAGCAACTCGGTGGCCATCATCGAGGACATTTTGAAAAAGGGAATGAAGCGCGGCGTGTTCCGGAAGGTCCATCTAAAAGAGCTTCCCCGGGTGCTTTTCATGATCTACAAGATGTTCATTATTGGAAGCTACATAAGCCCCGAGGGCGGACTGCGCCTCAGGATGTTCCGAGAAACCCTCGAGCTCATCACGCACGGGATATTTCGCGAGGACGCGAAGAAATCGGCGCGCAGCGCATCACCAAAGGATTCAACGAAACAACGGCACTAATATCCTCAAAGGAGGTTGCACATGGCCCAAACGCTCACGTATCTCACCCCGGAATGGCGGGACGAGGCTGAAAAGCGCCTCAAGGAAGAGCTTAGCCCGGAGAAGATGAACCGCATCACCTCTTCCATGTCGAACATCTACCTGAAGTGCCCGGACGGGAAGGAGCGCTATCTCCTCTTTCGATTCGCGGACGGCGCGCTCGCCGAGCTCGCGCTTGGCGAGGGGGAGCCGCCCGAGGCGGAGTTCCGCATCAGCGGCGATTACGAGGTGTTCGCGAAGATCTCCCGCGCGGAGCTCGGAGCGCAGAAAGCGCTCATGACCGGCAAGCTCAGGCTCAAGGGGAACATGATGAAGGCGCTCAAGCTCGCCGCGGTCGCGGACCGGTTGAACAAGGTCCTCGCGAAAATCCCGGCGCAGTACTAGGAGGAACGGCATGACATCGAAGATCGAAAACAAGGGACCGTACTTCATCGATTTCGCACAGCGTATCAAAAACATCCAGGCCGCGATGCACAGGGAGAAGATCGACATCTTCCTGGGATCGCGCCTGCGGACGCTCTCGTGGACGCTCGACGCCTTCTGCCCGTGGAGGAGCTTCGTGGTGATTCCCGCCGAGGGCCTTCCCACCGCCTTTACCTTCGTGATCGACGCGGCCCGTATCGCCGACGACTCATGGCTGGACGAGGAGCACTTCCGCGGGTTCATGCCCATGGGAGGCCAGGACCAGATAGAGCTCATCGCAGATTTTATTAAGGAGAACATGAAGGGCGGCAAGGGCCGCGTGGGGATCGAAAGCGGCATGTCGAACTACCTCCCCGAGGGATTCCTCACGCACTACGAATACGAGCGCTACCGGGACGCGCTGGACGGATCGACGCTCGTGAACGCGCACACGCTCATCGACCGGCTGGCGCTCATCAAGGACGAGGGTACCATCAACCGGTTCCGCGAGGCGTCCCGCCAGGTGGACGAGGGCCACAAGGCGGTGTACGATGCGCTAATAAACGGAGGCTACAAGGGTAAAACCGAAACCGAGATCGCGGGGATCGCCGCCCTCGCAATGAGGCGCGCCGGAAGCGAGTGGGAATGGTCCTTCACGGGGGGAAACGAGATCGCAAGCGGCTACCGCACGGGCCTTTCGGCGGGGGCGTGCACGCCTCCAACGAGGAGGGAGATCAGGGCGGGTGAGCCGCTCATGATCGACATCCACGCGATGTTCATGCTGGGGCTCGGGGACCATTCGCACAATTACCTGATCGCCCCGGTGAGTGCACGTCAGCGCTGGCACGCGGACAACTTCATCGCGATCGTGAAGAAGACGCTTGCCGCGTACCGCGCCGGGATCACGCCTTCGAAGCTTGCGGAGGAGATGATGGCCTTCGCGGAGGAGGGCGGGTTCGCCGATTACATGGTTCCCGGGTTCGAGCATGGAATCGGCATGATGGGGGACGAATGGCGGATAGGCCTCAACGACGGCGCCATTCCGTACTGGACCAACCCGGATCACGTGTACCGGGAGAGCGAGCTCCTGATCTGCGCGATGCAGTACGCGTGCCCGGAGGAGAACATTGGCTTCCGCTACGAAAATCCCATCGTGATAAAGAAAGACTGCTGCGAGGAGCTCTCGAAGTTCAGGCTCACCGTGGACGAGGTCTCTTAGCGTGATTTATGCTTGCGTCCCTCCCCGGTGTATGCTATGAACCGGGGAGGGATGGCATTAACGCGAGCGCGTAAGCTGCGCTCGCTGGAAATAATGCCTCCCGCCAATTCTTGAATACAGATATAAAGAACCTTTTCACTGATACATACACTCTGTGGGACATGCCGCACCGTTAATCCCCGTGTGCCTGAACGGGGAATATATCACGCTGCCGGTAAAGGAGTAGCGACAAGACGAATCTTTCCGCCGACAACGCCGGAATTGACCTGAAAATCCGCCGCGGGACCGCGAAGGAAGATACTTGACAGAAATGTGGTCCATCCGGTAAGTATTAATTGGGGAATATTCGACCATTCTTAACGGCGTTCCGGCTTCCCGTCAGTTCATCGGCTTACAAGGGGCCGCCTGCTCATATGCATGGCTTTTTTACCAGGTCAAAAGGAACGTTATTAACAGGTTATTCATTCTTGAAATGCATTCCCGGGCATTGCCCGTGAAAAGGGGATATTTGCCGTATTATTGCGCTGATGCGTTATGCTTGTGAAATTCGCATCAAATCCGGGTGACGGCGAACTGTCATGAACCAGTACTGGTATTTTTTCATCTTCTTCGTCCTGACCTTCGCATTCGCGCTGGGATTGATACTCTTTGTCGCGCTGGTGCGCTACAAGAGGCACGATTACGGGGACAAGTACCTTCCCTATGAATGCGGTGTGGATCCCGTTACCCCGCATGCGCGCGAACAGTACTCGGTCCGCTTCTACCTGCTGACCCTGGTATTCATCGTGTTCGAGGTGGAGAGCATATTCCTCTTTCCCTGGGCGGTCATCTACGATAGGCTCATGATTTTTGGATTCATAGAGATGGCCATCTTCGTCGTCATCCTTGTGCTCGGGTACGTGTATGCCTGGAAGGCTGACGCGCTCGATTTCAGGAGGTCCTTTGACTGACACGCAGGCGGCGCCTTCGTACATCCTTACGAAGGTTGATTCATTCATAACATGGGCGCAAAAGAACTCCCTCTGGCCGTTCGGCTCGGGGCTGGCGTGCTGCGCGATGGAGATGATCGCCACGGCGGCGTCCCATTACGACATAGCCCGCTTCGGCATGGAGCTCTTCCGCGCCTCGCCGCGCCAGGCGGACCTCTTCATCGTGTCGGGCACGGTGACCAACAAGATGGCCCCCGTGATCAGGCGCCTGTGGGAGCAGATGCCCGATCCCAAGTGGGTGATCGCGATGGGCAACTGCGCCATCTCGGGCGGCCCCTTTCCCACGTACTCGGTGCTCCAGGGGGTGGACAAGATCATCCCCGTGGACGTCTATATTTCAGGGTGCCCGCCCGGACCGCAGGCCCTCCTGGACGGGCTCATCCTCCTTCAGGAGACCATCGCGAAGGGACATCCCACCAGCGTCATGTTCAAGGACAGGTGAAAATGAATACGATGGAAGATCTGAGCGGCTCTCCCGCGTTCAGGAACGTCTGCGAGTCGCTCGCGGAGCGCTTCCCCGGGCGCATGGACGACTGGATGATGGAAAAAGGAGAGCTTACGGTCATCGTACCGCGCGATGACATACAGGAGGTCCTGCGCCATTTGAAAGGAGAGCTGGGCTTCATCGCGCTGAACGACATGATCGGGCTCGACAACATGAACAGCACCGACGGCCGCAGGCGGTTTTCGGTACTCTACCAGCTGTACCGGTTTCCCCAGCCGGTGCGCATACGCCTGCGGGTGGACATCGACGAGGGCCAGGACCTGCCCTCGTGCTACTATCTCTTCCGCTCCAGCGACTGGGCGGAACGCGAGATCTACGACATGTTCGGGATCGTTTTTTCGGGGCATCCCGATCTCCGGCGCATCTACATGCCCGAAGACTTCGACGGGCATCCCCTGCGCAAGGATTTTCCCCTTGAAGGGAGGAACGGGTGAGCTTCAAGGACATAGAACTCAACATGGGGCCGCAGCACCCCTCGACGCACGGGGTGCTCCACCTGGAGCTCGCGGTAGACAACGAGATCGTGACCAGGGTCAAGCCCTTCCTGGGATACCTGCACCGCGGCATCGAAAAGATCTGCGAGCAGCGCACCTACCAGCAGATCACGCCGCTCACCGACCGCCTGGACTACCTAGCGGCAATTTCCAACAACCTTGCCTATCTCCTCACGGTCGAAAAGCTGGCAGGCATCGAGGTCCCCCGTCGGGGCCAGTATATCCGCGTGATACTCACCGAGCTCCAGCGCATCGCCTCGCACCTCGCATGGGTCGGGTTTTTCGCCAACGACATCGGCGCCATGTCCGTTCTATTGTACGGCTTCGCCGAGCGCGAGGACATACTGGAGATATTCGAGGAATACATTGGCGCGCGCCTCACGGTGCACGCGCTTCGCATCGGAGGGGTCCCGCACGACCTGGACGAAAAGATCATGGACATGATACGCGCGTCCCTCGGGACCATCCCCGGGCGCCTTGCCGACATCGAGGGCCTGCTCAGCGAGAACCGGATCTGGAAGCACCGGACGCAGGGCATAGGCGTGATCTCGGGAACGGACGCGATCGAGTTCGGGCTCACGGGGCCGGTGCTCAGGGCCACGGGGATCAGATGGGACATCCGCAAGGACATCCCGTACTCGTCGTACGGGGATTTCGAGTTCGACGTGCCGCTGGGAAAGAACGGCGACGTGTACGACCGCTTCCAGGTGCGCATAGAGGAGATCCGGCAGAGCGCGCGCATAATCCGCCAGGCGCTCGACAGGCTCCCGGAGGGCGAGATCCGCGCGAAGGTGCCGCGCGTCATGAAGATCGCGCCAGGCGAGGTCTTTCACAGCATTGAGGCTCCCAAGGGAGAGCTGGGCTTCTACATCAAATCGAACGGCACCGACAGGCCGGAGCGCGTGAAGATCAAGGCCCCGTCCTTCATCAACATGCATTCCCTGGAGCTCATGTGCACCGGGAGCCTCTTCGCCGATGTCGTGGGAATACTCGGATCGCTCGATATCGTGCTCGGGGAAATCGACAAATGAGCGGCTTTATCGTAAGCGAAATAATCATCCCCGTCATAAAGTCGGTCGCGGTGGCGCTTTTCCCGCTCGTCATGACGGTGGTCATGATCTGGATGGAGCGCAGGGTGGTAGCCCTCATCCAGTCCCGGCTTGGGCCCAACAGGGTGGGGTTCGAGGGCGTCCTCCAGCCCATCGCCGACGCGATTAAGCTGTTTTTTAAGGAAGACATCATGCACCGTGGCGCGGACCGGTCGCTCTTCAACCTGTCCCCCGTGCTGACGCTGTTCACCTCCCTCCTGGCATTCTGCTTCGTCCCGCTGGGAGACTCCATTAATGTGTTCGGCTACACGATCAACCTGTGGGTCGCCGAAAGCCCGGTGGGCCTTCTTCTCACGCTGGGGATATCGTCCATATCCGTATTTGGCGTGATATTCGGGGGATGGTCGTCCAATTCCAAGTACCCGCTCCTGGGGGGACTGCGCTCGGTCGTGCAGGTGCTGAGCTACGAGATCCCCATAGTGCTCACGGTGCTGTCGGTCGTGTTCTTCAGCCATTCGATCAGCCTGGTCGACATCGTCGCATCGCAGAAGGCCGAGGGAATGTGGTACGCGTTCTACCTGCCGGTTTCGTTCATCGTGTTCTGGATCTCCGCGATCGCCGAAACAAACCGGGCCCCCTTTGACCTTCCCGAGGCCGAGTCGGAGCTCGTCGCGGGCTTCCATACGGAATACTCGGGCATGAAGTTCGCCTATTATTACATCGCGGAATACACGCACATGGTCCTGGCGTCCTCGCTCGTGGTGATCCTGTTCTTTGGCGGCTGGCTGCCGCCCTTCCCCAATGTGGAGGCGCTATCCTTCCTGGGCTACGTGCCGGGATTCATATGGTACCTGGTGAAGATCATGTTCTTCCTTTATGTGTTCATCTGGATTCGGGCGACCTTTCCCCGGTACCGTTTTGACGAGCTGATCAGGCTCGCGTGGAAATGGCTCGTGCCGCTTTCCCTTGCCAACGTCATGGCGATCGCACTGGTGAGGAGCCTGGGATGATAGTCGCATTCATTAAAAAGATGCTTCTGCTCGACATGCTCAGGGGGCTCGTGATCACGCTCAAGTATTATTTCAGCCCCAAGGTGACCATCCAGTTCCCCGAGCGCGTGAAGGAGCCGCGTGCGCGGTTTCGCGGCATCATCCGTCTGTACAGGAACGACGAGGGAGGGCCGCTGTGCATCGCCTGCAAGCTGTGCCAGAAGGCATGTCCCGAGGACTGCTTCGACATTGAGGGCAAGAAGTTCGAGGACAGGATGCGGCCGGTGAAGTTCGACTGGAAGCTGCAGCGCTGCACCTTCTGCGGCCTGTGCGTGGAGGTGTGTCCCACCAGTGCAATCCGCTTTTCGAAGGAGTTCCGGCTCTCGTCCACGGACAAGCGCGTGTTCTTCTTCGACCTGGCGCACATGTACGAGGACTTTGACCTTCAGTCATACCTGCGGGGAGGGAAAAAAGAGGAATGAACCTCATAGTGTTCTGGTTCTTCGGGGCGGTCGCGGTCGTGTCGGCGATCATCGTGGTGACGCACCGCAATCCCATGCACAGCGTGCTCTACCTGTCCTTCAGCGTGCTCGCGGTGTCGGGCGTCTTCTTCTCGCTCCAGGCGGATTTCCTGGGGGCGATCCAGATCATCGTGTACGCGGGCGGCATCGTGGTCCTGTATACCTTCGTGATCATCATCATCAACCTGAACGAGCTCCAGCGCGAGAAGCGCAGGTTTGTGCCGCGCCTGTTCCTCGTGCTCATTCCCGTGGTCCTCATGGCCGAGGTCGCGTATGCCCTGTACCGCAACACCGCGTCCGTTGCCGGCGGCGCGGAGGAGGGGATCACCATGGAGGAGCTCGCGCACAGGCTCATGTCTTCGTATGTCGTACCGTTCGAGATCGCCAGCGTGCTTCTCCTGGCGGTGCTCGTAGGCTCCATCATCATAGCGCGCAAGAGGGTTATCGATGATTCCAATTAGCCATATCCTCGCCCTGGGGCTCACGCTCTTCGGCATAGGGCTCGTGGGCGTACTGTCACGGAAGAACCTGGTGGTCATCCTCATGTCCACCGAGCTCATGCTGAACGGGGTGAACGTGATACTCGCCGGCTACGGCCATCACATGAAATCGCCCAACGGCGCGATATTCGCGCTGTTCATAATCATGGTCGCGGTGTCGGAGGCGGCCGTCGGCTTTGCGCTCATGCTTTCGTACTTCCGGCAGAAGGCGACCTATAACCTTGATGAAATCAACGACCTGAAGGGATAAGCCGATGCACTTCTACCTCATACCGCTCTTCCCGCTCATTGGCGTGCTACTCAACGGCCTCGCGGGCATCCGGTATTTTTCGAACAGGACCGTGCACTCCATAGCAGTGGGCTCGGCGGCAATGAGCTTCCTGACGTCGGCATGGAGCTTTTTCGTGCTCGCGGGATCGGACCAGGCATCGTTCAGCTTTACGCTCTGCACCTGGATGCCGGAGGTCGTGGTGAACCTTGCCGGGGGCGGCAGGCCGGCGCTCGCCATAGAGCTCGCGTTAAGCTTCGACGCTCTCGCCGCGATGATGACCCTTGTCGTGACGGGAGTGGGGCTCCTCATTCACATCTACTCCATCGGCTACATGGCGCACGACAAAAGCTACGCGCGCTTCTTCGCCTACCTGAACCTCTTCACCTTCGCGATGCTCGTGCTGGTGCTTGGCGCGAACCTGGCCGTGATGTTCATAGGCTGGGAGGGCGTGGGCCTGTGCTCCTACCTCCTCATAGGCTTCTGGTTCGACAAGGACTCCGCGGCGGACGCGGGCAAGAAGGCGTTCATCACCAACAGGGTGGGCGATTTTGGATTTATACTCGGAACGGGGCTGCTTCTCTACTTCCTGGGCACCGTCGACATGGCAACAATATCCGGCGCCGTGGAAGGCGGGCTCCTCGACAGGGACGTCGCCACCGCGGCGGCGCTCCTGCTCTTCCTGGGCGCGACGGGCAAATCGGCGCAGATCCCGCTCTACACGTGGCTGCCCGACGCGATGGAAGGACCAACGCCGGTGTCCGCGCTCATCCATGCGGCGACGATGGTGACGGCAGGCGTCTACATGGTCGCGCGGATGCACGTCCTTTTCACCTTTTCCGGAACGGCGCTCGCAGTGGTCGCGTTCACGGGCGCGTTCACCGCGGTGTATGCAGCGACCATGGGATTCGTCCAGAACGACATCAAGCGCGTGCTCGCGTACTCGACCATCTCGCAGATAGGCTACATGTTCATCGGCCTGGGCGCGGGCGCATACGCGGCGGGCGTGTTCCACCTCATGACCCACGCCTTTTTCAAGAGCCTGCTCTTTCTCGCGGCGGGAAGCGTCATCCACGCACTCTCCGGGGAACAGGACATGCGCCGCATGGGGGGGCTGCGCACGCGCATACCCGCGACCTATCGCGTGTTCCTGGTGGGCGCGCTCGCCATAGCGGGCATACCGGGACTGTCGGGGTTCTTCTCCAAGGACGAGATACTCGCGGCGGCGTTCGCGTCCGGCAATTACACGGTATGGGCGCTCGGCCTCGCGGGGGCGGGGATGACGGCCTTCTACATGTTCAGGCTCGTCTTCATGACGTTCCACGGGAAGGAGCGCCTGGACGGGGAAACGGCGCACCACGTCCACGAATCCCCCGGCGTGATGCTCACGCCGCTGCGCATCCTTGCGTTTTTCTCGGTCACCGCCGGCTTCGCCGGCCTGCCCGCGGTGCTGGGCGGGGGAAACTGGTTCGCGCGGTTCCTGGAGCCGGCAACGGGAATCCACGAAATGCACCTTCCGCACGCGACCGAGCTTGCTCTGATGGCGGCTTCGGTTGGAGTCGCGTTGTCCGGCATAGGTTTGGCCTGGTTCATTTACGTGAAGAGGGAAGGCGCGCCGGCAGCGGCGATCGCACGGCGGATGAGACTCTGTCTCTTATACACATCTCCGAGCCCACGAACCGTACTAGATCTCGTATGCC
>CALMJO010000327.1 GCA_937864375.1 uncultured Spirochaetota bacterium | reverse complement strand
ATCGCGATCGGGCACCCCATAGGCGCGTCGGGCGCGCGCATTTTCGTCACCCTGCTCCACGAGATGAAGAAGCGCGGCGCGAAGAAGGGACTTGCCACGCTCTGCATCGGCGGCGGCCAGGGCTCGGCGGTGTGCGTCGAGATGTAAGGTTCAAAACGCGTTAAAGCGTGCACGAAGCCCCGTCTGCGAAGGCGGGGTTTTTTTACGTGTCTGCCTCTATAAAATCAGGGAGGGGGCCGAATTGCATGGCCGCGTGTGTGGCGCGCGGGAATGAAGTCAAAGCGCGAGGCTGCTTCCCGGAAAGCGCGGTAACTGCACAATGCAGGCCTGAAAGATGGAAATGCAGATCGGCCCCCTAAAAATAAAATATCTTGCAAAAACCCGCGCCCCCGCTAGGCTTACGGCATGAGTGACCAGTGTAAAACTGACGCGCTGAACACGCAGAGGCTCACCGAGTCCGTCAAGGGCGCGGGCTGAGCTTCCAAGATCGGGCCGGCGGAGCTGGCCCAGGTGATGAAGGCGCTCAACGTGCGCTACGACCGCAACGTGATCGTGGGCTTCGAGCACAGCGACGACGCGGGCGTGTACCGCCTCACGAGCGAGATCGCGCTCATCCAGACGCTGGATTTTTTCACGCCCATCGTGGACGATCCGTTCGTGTTCGGCCGGATCGCGGCCGCGAACGGCCTTTCGGACGTGTACGCCATGGGCGGGAAACCGCTCACGGCCATGAACATCGTGTGCTTTCCCGTGAAAAAATTCAGCCTGGACGTGATGGGAAAAATCCTCGCGGGCGGTCTCAGCGTGCTCGACGCGGCCGGGGTTCAGCTCCTGGGCGGTCACAGCGTGGACGACGACGAGCTCAAGTACGGCGTGTCCGTGACGGGCATCGTGCACCCGGACCGGGTCCTCACCAACCGGGGCCTCAGGGACGGGGACGCCCTGGTGCTCACGAAGGCGCTTGGAACGGGAATCCTCGGGACCGCGGTGAAGGGGATGAAGCTCGAGCCGGCCGAGATGGACGCCTTCGTTTCGTCCATGACCGCGCTGAACGCCCGCGCGGCGGAGATCATGGGCAGGTACGCCGTCCACGCCTGCACCGATGTGACCGGGTTCGGGCTTGCGGGACACCTGCTCGAGATGTGCGGCGACGACGCGCTCGAGGTGACGATCGACTCGAGTAAGCTTGTGCTTTTGCCCGGTGCGGCGAACTACGCGGACATGGGAATGATTCCCGGCGGGCTGTACCGCAACAGGGACTTTTGCGGGGCACGCGTTTCAGTGGGCGCCGCGGTCCCGCGCGCGGTCGCCGACCTCGTGTTCGACCCACAGACATCGGGTGGCCTGCTGATCGCGCTCGCCCCGGATGAGGCCGAATCGCTCGTACGGGAGTTGAATGACAATGGAGTGTCTCATGCACGGATAATAGCGCGCGTTAAAGCAGCTCGACAACAGCGCGTGCTGGTCGTATAAATTCGTTAGCCCGCGTCATGGGCGGCTGATTTCACTACAGGAACAAACGATGGCACAACTGATTGCGGACCCCCGCGAGGTCGCACGGGGACATCACGAGCTCGCCTTTGCCTGGGACGGCGCCGCGCCGCTTCCCGGCCAGTTTATAAGCATAAAGGTAAACGAGGGGAGCGACCCGCTCATACGGCGTCCCTTCTCCGTGTACGATTTCCGCGAGGGCGTGCTCAGGATCGTGGTAAAGAGCGTGGGGCGGGGGACGCGCGAGCTGTCCCGTTATGCGAAAGGCGATGCGCTCGACGTGCTGGGCCCCCTGGGAAGGGGGTTCTCGGTTCGCGAAGGCGGGAGCGTCCTGCTCGTGGGCGGGGGCGTGGGGAACGCGCCGCTGTACTTCCTGGCGCGCGCCCTCGTCGCGAAGGGAACGGCCGTCACCTGCGTCTACGGCTCAAGAGACGCGGGGCAAGTTTACCTCTCCCACGAGTTCCTGGAGGTGTGCGACAGGCTCGTCATTACGACCGACGACGGCAGCGCCGGGCAGCAGGGGACGGTTGCCGACCTTCTCCCGGGAGTGCTCGACGGCGGCGCGTTCGACATGATCTGCACCTGCGGCCCCGCGCTCATGATGAAGGCGGTGACGGAGATCGCCGTTTCGCGGAAGGTCCCTGTGGAGGTTTCGCTGGAAAACTATTTTGGCTGCGGGGTGGGGCTCTGCTACGGATGCACGGTGGACACGGTAAATGGTAACAGACGCGCCTGCGTGGACGGGCCCGTCATGGACGGGAGCGTGATCAGGTGGGATTCGCTTGATTGAAGGAAGGCTGCAGGTCGACTTCAGCTGATCGAGATGACCCAGGACTCACAGCGAGCTGATCGGCCCCCGGCTACTCAAGCAAATCCTTCCCAATATTGTTGATGATGGGCTTGTCGCCCTTCTGCTGCTGGAGATTTTCCAGCACCGCTCCCTTGCGGCTCCCGGAGATGTTTTCGCCAGGGCTTCTTAGCAGCATCTTGGCGTTCCTCCCGCCGTCCTTGCAGACCTTGCACTTTTCCGTGGGCTCGCTGCCGGGTATAAAAATCTCGCTCACGGAGTTCTTGCAGTCGCCTGAGAGGGCCATGCCGGAGAGCGCGCATACCTCTTTCTTGCTGAGACCCGCGTATCCGGGAAAGTCGGAGGCGGGCGCCCCCTGCATGGCGGCCTTCATGTACTCTCCCCACACCGGTGCGACCACGCCGCCGCCCGTCTGGTTGAGCCCCAGGGAAAGCCCCATCTTGTCGTAGCCCATCCACATGCCGGTGGTGAGCTGCGGGGTGAATCCCACGAACCAGGCGTCCTTCCAGTTGTTCGTGGTGCCGGTTTTTCCCGCGACGGGCCTGCCCAGGTTCGCCGCGCCGCCCGTACCGCCCGTGATCACCGACTGCATCATGCTGATCATCACCTGGGCCGTTTCCGGGCGTATGATCTGGATGGTGCCTTCCTTCGCCTTTTCTTCGAGCTGCTTCTTCACGTCCTGTTCGTAGTTTTCCAGTGTGTTTCCCTTACGATCCGTGATGTACCTGATGCTGAAGGGAATCACGTCGCGCCCGCCGTTGGCGATTATGCCGAAGGCGCGCGTGAGCTCGTAGGGGCTCACCTCGATTGAGCCAAGGGCAATGGAGAGGTCCCTGCGTATGCGGCGCTTGGCCTCGTCGTCGTTCATCTTGAGGAGCTTCTGGTAATAGTTCGCGACGCGCGATATGCCGATGGTGTCGGCAATGCGGATGGAAACGACGTTCACCGAGAGCGCGAGCGCCTTGCGCAAGCGAATCATGCCGGTGTAGTCGCCCTCGTAGTTTTCCGGTATCCAGTCGCTGCCATCGGTCTCGATGAAGACGAGCGGGGAGTCGAGCACGCCCGTCGCCGGGGTGAACTTTTTGGACTCCATCGCGGCCGTGTACAGGAGCGGCTTGATCGAGGAACCGGGCTGGCGGTAGGACTGCATCACGCGGTTCAGCTGGTTGATGGAGGTGAACTCGCTTCCGCCCACCAGGGCCTCGATGTACCCGTTGCGGTGGTCGATCGAGATGAGGCACCCCTCCACCTTCTGGAACTCGCGGTCCTCGCTGTAGTCCTTGCGATACACGTCCAGCATCTCGCCCAGGCGGTCGGTCCCCGAGATGTAGTTGAGCATGTCGGTTTCGTCCACGACCTGGTCGCGCAGGGCGTCGTTGAGGCGCGCCACTTCCAGCGAGCCGGTGCGGCGTATGGGATTGATCGGGAAGAAGTGGGAGAAGATGTCCACCAGCTCGGCGAAGTTGTCCTGGATGATGTCGTCGCGCTTCATCATCAGGTTGTTCGATATGGAGGTCTGGCGCTCGAGCGCGTTTTTAAGGAGCCTCTGCCCCGCCATCTGCTTGTTCACGTCCAGGGTGGTGTACACGCTCAGGCCGTCCTCGTACACCTTCTCCTCGCCGTACTTCTTGACCAGCGTGCGGCGGATATACTCGGTGAACCACGGGGCCTTGTCGACCCGGTTCGACATCGCGTTGATCGTGGGCGGAAGCTCGTTGATGTAATAGAGGAAATCCGGCCAGAAGGCCAGGAACGATTTTTCCGCCTCGGGAATGGTGATGAAGCCCATCTCGACCATCCTGGCGAGCACGATCTTGTGCCGGTCCAGCGCGCGCTCGGGGTAGCGTATGGGCGAATAGGTGTTGGGCGACGAGGGGAGGGTCGCGAGCAGCGCGCACTCCGCGAGGTTGAGCTTGCCCACGTCCTTGTTGAAATAGAACTCGGCCGCGGATTCAACGCCGTAGGTGCCGTGACCCAGGAAGATCTGGTTGAGGTAAAGCTCCATGATCTCGTCCTTGGTGTAGAACACCTCCATCATGAGCGCAATGATGGCCTCCTTGATCTTCCGGAAGATGGTGCGCTCGCCCGACGTGAGCAGTATCTTGGATACCTGCTGCGTGATGGTGCTCCCGCCCTGCCTGATCCTCCCGGAGAATATGTTTATGAAGAAGGCGCGCACGATGCCCTTGATGTTGATGCCGTGGTGCTCGTAGAACTCGTTATCCTCGATGGCGATGAAGGCGTGCACGAGGTGCGGGGACATCTTTTTGAGCGGGACCACCTCGCGCTTCTGCTTGAAGAGCTCGGCGACCAGCACGTTGTTCTTGTCGTAGATCTTGGTGGGAACGTTGGGCGCGAACGATGCGAGCGAGCGAACCCTGAAAAAATCGACCACCACGATGACCGTGAAGGCGATGACCAATCCCACCACGATGCCTATAGCCACCGCACGGCGCTCCCTGAGCCCCTGGATGACCCCGAACACCAGGTCCTTCGCCAGTCCAACCAGGCGCGGCTCATCCCCCGAGGACGAGAAACGCCGCGCTGCTGCGGGCTTTTTCAACCGGGATGATGGACCTGGATATCTGCGAATCATGGATTTGCGGAACCTGTGACAACCAAAATGATTACAGCGCCACCGTGTGCGTGCACAGGGGGAGAATCGTTCATTTGATGCAAAACAGGGCTATAAGGTCAGCAATCATCGCAAAATTCAACAAAAAGAATCGGGGGTTAAAATTTTTTCGAAAAATCCAAAAAGAATACCTAACGCATAAAATGAATCCATATTTACGTATATAAGCCTATATTTACCATTATTCGGCCCTAATCGCTATTTATGAAAATCTCTTAAATGACGACGAAGCTAATGATAAATTCGAACTCATTTTGGCTATCAAGGACGATAGTCTGAACTTTCAAGGAGGAAACAATGATTATTAACCACAACGCCAGCGCCATTTTCGCTCACAGGACGTTGAAGTTTCATGACTGGAGCATGACTAAGGATATAGAAAAGCTGTCCTCTGGCATGAGAATCAACCGCGCCGGGGATGACGCTTCGGGCCTGGCCGTTTCGGAAAAGATGCGCTCGCAGATCCAGGGTTTAAGACAGGCCGAGCGGAACACCGAGGACGGCATGTCAATGATCCAGACCGCTGAAGGCTACCTGCAGGAAGTACACGACATTCTCCAGCGCGTAAGGGTGCTCGCCGTCCAGTCGGCGAACGGCATCTACACTCCCGAAGACCGTCAGCAGATCCAGGTTGAAATTTCCGAACTGGTGGACGAGGTCGACCGCATCGCCTCCCAGGCCGAATTCAACAAGATGAAGCTCCTCACCGGCGCCTTCGCGCGGCTCCATCCCACGGCGTCCATGTGGTTCCACATGGGGCCCAACATGCACCAGCGCGAGCGGGTTTTCATCGAGACCATGACGACCGCGGCCCTGGGACTTCGCAATCCCACCGTGCTCACGTTCATCTCGATCTCGACGCCCGGAAAGGCGAACGCGGTCATAGGTATAGCCGACGAGGCGCTCCGCAACATCTCCAAGCAGCGCGCTGACCTTGGCGCGTATTTCAACAGGCTGGACCACGCGGCGAAGGGACTCATGAACGCGTACGAAAACGTGCAGGCGTCCGAAAGCCGCATCCGCGACACCGACATGGCGGAACAGATGTCCTCCTTCGTGAGATACCAGATCCTCACGCAGGCGGCGACGGCAATGCTCGCGCAGGCGAACACGAAGTCGCAGTCCGTACTACAGCTCCTGAAATAAATACTGAGCCAGCATCGCAGTACCACTATGAAAAGCCGGGCACTCCCACCCGGCTTTTGCATTTCTACGCGGCGGCTTAAACCTCAGGCACGTACAACATCGCTTCAGCGCGAGGTAATTCTCTGGACAAGGCGCCCCACCGCCGCGAGGTAATCCTTCATCCCGTAATAAAAAATCGTGTTGTGATCGGCGCGCGGTATGGTGCACAGCTCCTTCTCCGCTGAAAGCGATGCCTGAAAGAGCGCCACGCCGTCCGCGTAAGGTATGATCTGGTCGCGCTCCGCATGGATAATGAGGGTGGGGCCGGTGAATTTTTTTACTTTTTCCGCGTTTCTGAACACGGGATCATCGCGAATGCCAAGGGCCGCGGTGTTCACGCTCAGGAGCCTGAGGAGCGGTACCGCGTTTGCGAATCCGCTCTCAATGATGAGGCCCTGTATCTCGCCGGGATGCGCGGAGGCAATCTCCAGGGCCGAGGCGCTGCCCAGGGAACGCCCCATGATCACCAGGGGACCGGTAAACCCGTTATTGCGGGCGTATTCTTTCACATAAGAAAAGATCTCCAGCGCGTCGCTCATCATCGTGGACACCGAGGGGGTCCCGCCCGAGCGTCCGTATCCGCGGTAATCGACCGGAATGAAGGTGATGCCCAGCTTTACATACAGGGGGCCCAGGTCGTCATAGTCCTCGACGATCTCTCCGTTGCCGTGGAAAAAGAGGAACAGGGGAGAGCTCTTTCCCGCGGAATAAACCCGTCCCCCGATGACTATGCCGCCCTGGACGGGGATGAGAAGCTCGGCGAACTCACTTCCGGAGGGGCCCCCGGATTCGGGCCGCGGATGGAACAGGATTGAGGATATGGACGGGTGGTCGAAGGCGGAATAATCGGCGCTCATGGTTGTTCTCCCGGATGAAAAAATGGACAGCAGCATTGCAGATAGAGCCGCTACGGCCATGGCAATGCGCACGGAATTGCGGGGGGCGGATCGATTTGAATGTCGAATACGAGCGTGTTTCATGGATTACCCTTATTGTAAGGCGAATGAGAACGGGACGCAAGCATTTCTCCCGGGGGATCGGGACGCGGGAATAAAAAAGCCGCCGTTGCCGGCGGCTTGTTCTGAGTGGGACTATTTCTTCTTTTTGGGAGCCGGTTTCTTCGCGGCCTTTTTCGCTGTAGGCTTTTTCCCGGAAGGGGCGGCAGACTTCTTCGCGGGCTTCCGCTTTTTCATATGCGAAACGATCCAGGAGCTCACGAACGAAATCACCTTCGTTTTGGCCGGCTCGGCCTCGTTCATGGTCTCGTGGTAGAGGTCGGTGAATATCTGCAGCGTTTTGTCGGGCCTGGGCGTGGAGGCCTTTTCGAACACGATCTCGCTTCCCCGGTAGTCGACGATGGCGTCGGCCTTTCCATGGAACACGAGAAGGGGCATGGTGAGCATCGACGCGCGCTCGAGGCATTCGGCCCCGGCGGCCATGAATTCCGTGAAGAAGCGCGCGGAGGCGAGGTTGTGCACGAGCGGATCGTTGACGTAGTCGTCCACCACCTTCTTGTCGTGCGAGAGGTCGTTCGCATCGAGCCCGTTGGGCATCTGGAGGCCCGGGATGTGCCTGGAGAAAAATCTCCCTGCGGTCTCCTTCCACGGGGGTATCTCCGCCGCGATCTTGAGCCCGGCCGAGGAGAGCACGAGCGCGTCAATGTCGTCGGGATAGGTCTGAGCGTACCTGCACGCGATCAGGCCGCCCATGCTGTGACCCATGAGCATGAGGGGAATCTTCTCCTCGTCGCCCCGGACCAGGTTGATGAATGTTTTCAAGTCGTAGATGAAATCGGTGATCGAATCGATGTGACCTCGCTTGCCCGCGGATTTTCCGTGTCCGCGGTGGTCAAGCGCATGGATCGAGATGCCTTTTCCCTCGAGCGCGTTTATGATGTTCATGTAGCGGCCGGAATGTTCCCCCAGGCCGTGCGCCAGGATCAGGATGCCCCGGGGTTTTGCCGCGATCCAGCTCTGGAAAAATATTTCGAGTCCGCCCCTGCCCACGAAGGTCCCTGTAATATGCTTGAAATTGCTCATCGATGCACCTCTGCATGAAAATGGTCTATGGCACGACAAGGAGTTTTCCCACGCAGCAGGTTAAAAATCAATTACTTTCTCCAGCCTGCCTCATTCCGGCTAAAAATATTTGACACTGCCGGCATTAGCGGACATCTTCAGAGTCATGGATATACGCCGGATTCGACTGTCGCTGTATCTTCTCCTGGGCATCATTTTGTTCGGGACGTTCGGATACCACCTCGTGGTGGGAATGAGCATGTTCGAATCCTTCTACATGACGGTCATCACCATCAGCACGGTGGGTTTTTCCGAAATACAGCCGCTCGGCGTCTCGGGAAGGGTGCTCACCGTGTTCATTATAATTACCGGGACCGCGACGCTGGCGTACACCGTGGGAAATATCGTGAAAATGTTCGTCGAGGGGGAGCTCTCGAAGACATTTGGGAGGCGCAAGGTGGAGAAGCAGATCGCGGCACTGCATGATCATTATATCGTGTGCGGATACGGACGGATCGGGGGGCTCATCTGCCGGGAATTGAAGGCGCAGGGAATTCAATTCGTGGTGATCGAGAACAACCTGCAGGCGATGCAGGCGATCGAAAAGGACAAGTTCTACTACGTGCCCATGGATGCGACTTCCGAGGAGGCGCTTTACCGGGCCGGCATCGAGCGGGCGAAAGGCATCGTGACCGCCGTCGAGTCCGACGCCGACAACGTGTACATCACGCTCACCGCAAAAGGGATAAGGCCGGACATCTATATTCTTTCGCGCTCGTCGGACGAAAAGTCCGAGGGAAAGCTCAAGAAGGCGGGCGCCACCAGGGTGGTCACGCCCTACCTGATAGGCGGGAAGCGAATGGCGCAGGTCCTGATTCGTCCCAACGTGGTTGATTTCGTCGATATCGCGCTCATGGACGCTCACCTGGGCCTGGCGATGGAGGAATTCAGGATCAGGGAAGGTTCGTCCCTGGCCGGTAAGAACCTGATTGAAAGCAATCTCCGAAGGGACTACGGCGTCATTATCGTCGCGATCAGGACCCTGAACGGTGATATGATCTTCAATCCTCAGCCCCAGGAGGTCCTCAACAGCGGGGACATCATCGTACTGCTGGGGAAGCGAGAGGACCTGCTGCGTATGAACAGGAATTTATAAAGGCTGTCGCCTGGTTTTCAATACCCTAGATATCTCGCGAATGAGATCGTCGAGTTTGAAGGGCTTGGCGAGGTAAAGGTCGACCACGTTCTTGTACGCCTTCAGATCCGTAAGCATCCAGCCGGAGAGAAGCACGGTGACCACCTTATCGTCTATTTCCTTGACGCGCGCGGCAAGCTCTATACCGCTGATGCCCCTCATGCCGTAATCCGTCACCACGATATGATAGCGTCCCTTTTTGAATACCTCGAGGGCCTCTTCGCCCGTTTCGCAGAGCTGGACCCTGTTTCCCATTGAATCAAACAGCTCGTGGAGGATGTCCTTGAGCGCCTTTTCATCCTCGACGATGAGGATATCGAGGTCACGGAGCCTCACGGCGGGCTCTTCAGGCTCGCGCGGCCCCTTGCTTACAAGAAGCGAAGGAGGGAGCGCAGCCCTGACACTGTAGGACTTGACCGATTCCTCCTCGATTATTTTGATATTGAGCTTTTCGGCGATGCGGCGGATATCGACGTCCGCGAACGGGGCTATTGAAGTCCTGTCGGGCGCCTGGTCGGTTTCCCGCTCCTCCTTTTCCACCAGCACCGTGATCGAAGGGCTGCCGTTGTCTTTAAGCACGATGTTTATAGTGCCCTGGTTTCGGATGAACGCGGACACGCGGAATATCATGGAGATGAGAATCTCCTTGAGCAGACGCGTGTCGGTCTTCACGTTGTACAGGCAGAAGTAGCGGCGCTCGATTTTGATCCGGCGGCGCTTCTCCTTGTCTTCGACCTTGAAATGAAGCTTGGCGAATTCCAGTGCGTCCTCGATGACATCGATGATGTCTTCGGTCTGGAGCTCCTCAAGCGTTTCCCCGCCTATGAAGTCCTGAACCCTGCGGATCTGCTTGACGCTCTCCATGGACGTTTTTTCGATGAGCCTGAGTCCCCCGAGCACCGTGTCTTTTTCGGTGATCTGCAGTAGCATCTGGGTCTTGCTCAGCACCACGTTGATCATGTTGTTGAAGGAATGGAGGAGTCCCTTCGTGAGATCCCCCACGATCTGGATGCGGCTGAGCGCGCTCACCTTTTCCTCGAGCTCGCGCTGACGGGTGATGTCCTCGAGGATCATGTCGACGACCTGGATTTCCTTGTTTAACACTACGGGAAATATGACCGCGTTGACCCATCGTGGTGAGTGGTCGTGCGGAATAACCTTGATTTCACCCAGACGCTTGAAGGGGATAATTCCGTTGAATATGTCGGCCACGGCCTTGCGGACGCGCTCGAAATCGTACAGCGAGACGGTGCGGAACAGCACGTTCCGGTTGTCCTGCATCTCGGCCAGACTGTAGCCAAAAAGGCCTTCAAGGGAAACGCTCACATTTATGATCGAGCCCTGCCGGTCGAATCGTATAATCGGAAAGGGGGAATACTCGAAGAAGTGCATGCCCGTGGCGGCGTCTTCGTGCTCCAGGAACATTGCGGTGTTGTGATCGAACGACTGGAGCCTGTCGTCCACGAGCGGTTTGATGAACACGAGTATTGACGACACTCGTCCGTTTTCGAACATGGGAAACAGGTATATCTCAATGGGGATCTTGGTGCCGTCCGAGGCCTTCATGATCGCGAAGACCTGCCGCTCGACCCCCTTGAGTGCGCGCATATAGGCCATTGCCAGGCGCTTGCGGTATTCGGCGGAGAACGGATGCGTATAGTCGAGCGTTATGGTCTGGCCGGTCTTTTCGAAGAGGTCCGAAAACGACTTGTTGGTGTAGATGATTTCACCGGACAGCCCAATAACGCACGCCGGATGGCTGAGCGCATCGAGCAACCGGTATGATGTAACAACGGGAGAGCCCTGCTCTCCCGTTGTCTTGATGCTGGTATCATGGTCCATGACAACGCCGGAATTCCCGCACAGGTGCCGAATTGGGACTATTGCATCACCGGCGGCTTTTCTGGCAACTAGAAAAGGGTGCGATAGTTGAAAAAGGTCTTTTGCCCTTTCTTGATCTCTATTTCGCCCTCTTTGGAGCCAATAACCTCGTTTCCCGCGGCGTCCAGGAAGCGTATTTTAATCGTGTACGCGCCCTCTTTAAGGTAGAGCCTTCCCAGCTGCAGATTGGCGGGCAGGGTATGCCAGCACCTGAGGTCGGGCTTGATATTGGCCATGAGTCCTGCGCCCACTCCTGCGCCCACCACCGTTCCTATGAGCCCCGCGACGCCGCTGGTTTTCTTGAACTGCTCGGCCGTCTTTTTCGCGGCAATGCCCGCGACCACCGCGGCAACGGCCTTGGTGACCACTCCGGCAGCGACCTTCAAGTACATGTTGGTGTAGTTATCCTCCATGTTCCTGACGGCCGTGTCCTCGATGTTCTCCAGCATGTAGGTGCGCGCGAGGTCCTTTCCATCCACGTTGATCATGAGGTAGCTGACCTTGTTCGAACGCTTCTGGAACTTGGGAATTGGGTGTTCGGCGAGCTTGAGCGAAGCGAGAACCGCGGCCGCGGTCACACCCTGCTGAAGCGTGAGCCCGTTCAACGATATTTGGATTCCATCCGCCATCTGCTTGTCGTTCAAGAGATTGCCGCGCGAGGCCTTGACGGCGCCCTGCCCGGATTCGTAGATCATGATGAGCTCGCCCGCGTCCTCGGGCTGGTCGTCCAGCTTCCCGTACTGCGCCTGATACTGGGCGTACTCGTCCATATAGTCGATCTTCTTGGCCATGCGCTGCAGGTCGCGATAGACGAGCGCGAGCCGGGGATCGAGCCCCAGAATCTGCTTGTACTCGATGAAGGCGAACTGCTGGTCGTTCTTGTCGTTGTCCTTGTCGCCTATGAGCTCGAAGGCGATGGCGGTCAAATATTTCGCCATCAGGTTCTGCTTGTAGGCTCTGCCCGAAAGCACCTCGATCTCGGCCAGGAGGTCATTGACCTTCTTGAATTCGACCCTCGCGGAGTCCGCGTCCTTCATCATGAGGAAGTTGATGCCCAGGTACATGTGCACGAGAACGACCTCGAAATCCTCGCCGCGATAATTCGTGACGGTGTCGTTCAGGAACAGGGAGAGCGCCTCCTTGCTGATGCTCTTGGCGATCCTTTCGGAAAGAGCGGACGCTGCGAGCAGAACCTTGTTGCTGTTCTGGTAATCGCCGGCGGCATGGAGCATGAGCCCGCATTCCATCATGAACAGCAGCTGGTCCTTGCTTTCCTTGTTTACCTCGGGAAGCAGGGAGCGCGCGGCGTCCTTGTACTTGCCGTAGTAAAACGATTCTTCGGCCTTTTTGATCATCTTGTCGTAGCCCGTCGTACATCCCACTCCAAGCAGGAACACGCACGCGACTACGACAGCCTGTATCTTTCGTGTCATATCATCCACCGTTCAATTGGTATGAGCTGCTTCAGAAGGATATCTTGTCCTTGCTGGTCGCCTTTAAGAATTCCTTCTGGTCCTGCCATTCGATCACCTGGGTGGCAAGGTTGTACAACTGCATGGTCACGACCAGGTACTGGAGGCGCTTGCCGTCCACGTTGCGCACGTTGTCGCGGATGTCGCCGGTCAGGTAGAGATTGGGGGATTTCAGGGCTCCCGGAGCCACGCCGCTGTCTTCGTACATCCCGGTCATGTTCTTTTCCATCTGTTCGATCGCGTCCTTGGTGAGGTTGTCATCGACGAACTTGACGCGCTTCTTGATGAGGTTGGTGGAGATTTCATTGGTGATCATCGCGGTGTCGATATGCTCGGAGGTCTTGTTCTTGAACGCCTTGACCTGTATGAAAGCGGGCTGCTGCCATTCTTCCTTGACGAACTTGAGCATGGACCCTACCATCTTGGTCACGGTCGCCTTGACTTCCTTGGGGCCCCACTGGGCGGAGCCTTTGTCTTCGGACGCCTTGCGGTACTGGGTTCCGCCTCCGCAGCTGACGAGCAGGACTGCAAGGGCGAGGCTGCATAACGCGAGTTTTCTCATGGTGACACACTCCTTTTTTGTACGTTAGAATATCACATGCCTTCGCGGCATTGCTTGATGCAAGGATGGAAACTCAACAAATAATTAAGTATCCATGAAGGGAAATGTCAATCAACAAACGGGCAAAATAATATTTTTCAAAATGACTATATAAATATTAGCTGTTGCGACCGCACAGAATACGGTCGGCGATCGCGGCAAGCTTCGCTGCCGCGGCGGCGGAGTCCAGGTTTTCAATCCGGGCGACGAATTTCATCCGGTCGAGGCTGAACGCGTACAGCGGATCGTAATATTTTTTCAATAAAAGTTCCGTGAAGGAGGGAAGGTCGCCGGAATCGAGGAGCGCGAGGAGGTGCGCGACATTCGCGTGACCCATGCGGCGCTCCTGGAGCGCGACGATTTTTTTTAACTCCTCCCGGTTCAGGCCCTCCGCGTAATCATCCATGAGAATCCGCACCCTTCGTTCTATGGGCGCGGTCAAAAGGATCCCGGGCGCCGCATTGATGTACCCGAGCAGCGGCGGCGGAACGTGCAGGTCCCCGATCTTGCGCGATTCGCCCTCGAGCACGACGTAGCGGGCGCCCGAGAGCTCGTCGACGCGCCCGATGATGTGCCCCTCGAACAGCTTCTGGCTCCGGGGGACGAGCCCCAGTCCTCCGAACACCGAGCTACGGTGACCGGCGAAATCCTCGAGGTCGATCCCGCTGTCGAGACGGCGGAGTACCTGTGTCTTGCCCGTGCCGGTGAGGCCGTGCAGGACGAAGACCGGGGGGCCGATGGACAGGCTCCCGAGTCGCGCGCGCACCCATCGGCGATATCCCTTGTAGCCCTGCGCGAGCCTGAAAACAGGTATCCCCAGCGAGCCGAGCAGCGCACTGATCGACGCTGAACGCATGCCGCCCCTGAAGCAGTAAATGACTACGCCGCGGTCCCCCAGCGCCGTTATGCGCTCGACGATGGATGCGAGCTTGCTTCCCACTATGCGGGTTCCCTCGAGGATGGCGCTCTCCTGGCCCGCGTGACGGTACATGGTACCGACCTCGGCGCGCTCGTGGTCGTCGAGCACAGGTATGTTGAGCGCGCCGGGAATGTGGTCCAGGGCGTACTCCACGGGGGCGCGTACGTCGACGAATACGGGGTCCCCCAGGGACAGGGCCTCTTCGTAGCCTATTTCCTTAACGGTGCTCACGGTCGTGCGCGGTAGTTTTGGTCTTCACCGCGGCGAGGGCATCCGGACGGCGACACGCCCCGTCTCAATATATTCATGGGCGGCACGGAAGACGACGTCCATGTAGACCTTCATAGGCGGCGCGAAGAGAAGCGGGTGGAAGTCCTTCCTCGTGACGGTGCGGCGGACGGAGCGCCCCCCCGTGAAACCCTCGATCTCGAAAGTTAGATCGCGGGACATGATCTCCTCGAGCGTTGGGAGCGGGACGGCAAAGATACCCTCCACCTCCCCGTCCCGGAAGACATAGCCGTCCAGGGGCCGGTCGTCGTGTAACAGGTAGACCCTCTGGAACTCCCTGTGGAAGAGGCCGTCGGCATGTTCCTCGTACCGGTAATATCCGAGGTCTATGAGGTCGGCGTCCGGGGGACGGATCCCGATCTCCTCGAAGGACTCCTTCTGGATCTTCCGGTCATCGTGCCCATAGACCACGTGCCCGCCCACGGTTATGTCAAGACAGTCGGGATAGAGCTCCTTCGTGCGGGCGCGGTGCTGAAAGAGTATTTCCGGTCCGGATGCGGGGGTGCGCATGATCCAGAGGTGCACGCCTTCGTGGGCTATTCCCCCACGGTGCGCCGCCTTGCGTGAAACGGGCCGGCCCGTGGGTTGGGCGCGCTCCCAGTCCCATTCCTCTATCATCTCGTCGTGCGGGTTCGCTTCTGCGGACATGGTCGCCTCCGGTGCGCCCGGCCCAAGGCTGCGCCGGGTGATGCGGCAGAATGTACTCCCAAAACCGGCCATGGCAACCACTATTTGACCGGGAGCGGCGGGGCCGATTATGGAATAAAAACATCTGCAAAATACCGGGGCGCCTTCCGATAATCAGTATACGGAAGGTTTATTACTATTGATGGGCACTAAAAAGAAAAAACAGGGCTTCCCGCTCGGGATATTCTTCCTGATGCTCTTTCTGCTGTTCCTGGTATCCGCCGCGGCGTCCGCGGGGTATTTTTACTGGACCGTAAGCACGAGGATCGTGGAGATCGAGGAAAACGTCAAAAAGTATTCCACGGCCATCGTCGAGGCGTTCGGGAACGTGGCGGGGATCAATTTCCCCATGAACAATTACGCGGAGCTCAAGAAGCTGTTCCTGGTGCGGCTGACGGACGCCGATAACGAAGAGGCGTTCTTCATCCTGGCCGACGGGAGGATCGTGGCCCACTCGAGCAGCGACGCCGAGCAGAAGGTGGAGGGCAACGTCGCGAACGACGAGTTCCGCTATAACATTGAGCAGCTCCTGCAGCCGGTGAACCAGAACGCGCGCGAGGCGCAGTTCTACGACTACAACATCCAGGACCAGAAAATCCCGTTCGACCGCCGCGAGCGCATGGTCATCAAGGATTATCTCTATCCCGAAATCAGCAGCCCGGGCTGGCTGGCGACCAGGGCCGTTTTCGTGTGGGACAAGCCCGTGGGCACCGTGAACCTGATAATCTCCAAGCAGCCCATCTATGCGCTCATCTTCTCGCAGCTCGAGGAATCCGCGTATATCGCCGCGGGCCTGGGAGTCGTTTCGCTGATCATATCGCTGTTCGTTGCGTTAATCGTGTACTTCCGCTACCGGAGCACCCGTTCTGATGCGGCGGCCCAGCCCGTGTACGCGGAGCTTATATCCGGACCAGGAGCGCGGGGGGCCGGGATCGCGGACCCCATGGCGATTCCCGTTGAGCTCTCTCCCATGAGAGAGCGGGTCGTCACCTACACGAGGCCCGGCGGCGCCGCAGCGGGAAGGACATCGACCGACAGGACCGTCATCAGGGACGCCATACCCGTAAAGAAGAGGTAGCCATGCTTTTCATACACCACACCGAAATCTCAGGCGGGAAGATCGTGCTCATCGACGTCAAGGGAGGGCTCGATTCGGGGACCAGTCCCGACTTCGAAGGATACATAGACCGGCTCATGGAGCGGGGAAAATTCTTTATCATCATCGACGCCCAGAACCTCGCGTACGTGAGCTCGGAGGGGATTGGCGTCATGCTGTACATCCAGAAGAAGATTTCGGCGGAGAACGGTTTTTTCATCGCCTGCTGCCTCTCGCAGGAGATCATGACGTTGTTCCGCCTCCTGGGGTTCGAGCGCGTGATGACGCTCACCTTCACCCGCGACGAGGCGGTCCAGACGATGGAAAAGCAGCTCGAGATGAGGGGCCTGCATGAATCCGACGCCCAGGCGAAGAAGCCCGTGAAAAAGACCGCCCCGGAAGCGCCCAGGCCTGCCGCGGCGGACCAGGACGCGGTCCACAGGGAAGCGGAAAGCCCCGCGCACCCGGCGACGGGGGAGACCGACGGGGAAGAGGTGGAATTCGACAATCCCATCATCGTCGAGTGCACGGAGTGCAAGGGGCTCGTCCGCGTCAAGCGCAGCGGCGGATACCAGTGCCCGTACTGCACCACGCTTTTCACCGTTGAAAGGGACCAGACGGTAATTTTTTAATCCGCATCCGGAAGCGCCCGTCCTCCGGGGGCCCATTCGCAAGGACCCGACCGGGATGGCGCTTCAGGGCGGGAAGCCCTCGCCGGCCTGTAAAATAATCGGAACCCAAAAAGAAGATAATTGACTTTACATCACGGCACTTTACACTTACTACAAATGCCCCATGCGGAAAAGAGGAGCCCGGTATGAAGGTTGTGCACGTATTAAAGCGGGTCGAGCTGATCGACAACGACATCAAGGAGCTGCGGAAGATGGAAAAATCCCTGCAGCGGAACAAGACCTTCACGACGCCCATCTACCTGTCGATCGAGAAGCAGATCAACATCCTCCTGGACGAGCGGGTTAAGCTCTTTGGGCTCCAGATCGCCAATCCGCCCGCGTACATGGTCGAGGACATAGAAGGCAAGGCGCCGGAGGAAAAGCCGGCCGCGAAGCCCGAGCCCGTTGCGAAGCCCGCCGCCAGGGATAAAAAGAAGCCCGTGAAGGGCCGCGCGAAGAAGTCCGCGGCCGGCCGTGCCAGGAAGAAAAACTACGAGGACATGGACGCCGACGACGTTCCGCTCATGACCCAGGACCTCATAGACGCGACCATTCGCAACCTGGAAGACCAGGCATCCGAGGACCGCGCCGACGCGAAGGCCCATGGCGGTGATGATTCAAAGAACAGCGATTCGGTGAAGCTGCTGGACCTCGCCCTCGAGAAGGGAACCCTCGACAAGGGCGACATCGACAAGGAAAAAAAGAAGGTCAAGTTTTTCCGCGACAACTTTCCCGGCGGGGATTACTGAGCCCCGTTATTCACCCGGCACCTGAGCATCTTAACCGGCCCGCGCCCCCAAAGGCGCGGGTATTTTGATTGACGATGCGATAAATTTTATGCACAATTGTACCACTTATTATCCAGGAGCGTGATCCCACGATGACACGGGACGAGGCATTGTCGCTGTTGCAGTCGCACGTGAAGGAAATCAATATGGTTCGCCACTGCCTCGCATCGGAGGCTGTCATGCGGGCGCTCGCCGCGGAGCTCGGGG